>JANOOK010000045.1:0-5409 GCA_031421275.1 Sphingomonadaceae bacterium | reverse complement strand
CTCATCCCGAGCGAAGTCGAGGGACGCAGACACGAGGTGCGATAGTCCCTCGACTTCGCTCGGGTTGAGCGGGCTTGGTGTGTGGTTCTCGAAGAGCTTTTGCGTACCTTCCGCTTTTTCTCTCCGTCATTTCCGCGAAAGCGGGAACCCATTTCCTCCGCGTTCCGGAGCTGGGTTCCCGCTTTCGCGGGAATGACGAGAGCAAGGCGAGACCAGACGAAATTGGGAAAACGACCTACGCCACGACCTCGACGAAGCTGTCCAGCACCCGCTTCGCCCCCGCCTTCTCGAACTCGATCTCCAGCTTGTTCCCCTCGATCGACGTCACCGCGCCATAGCCGAACTTCGAGTGGAACACCCGGGCACCGATCGCCACATCGCTGCGCCCGGGCTGGCCGACGCTGACCGCGCTCGCCTTGGCGTCGATCTGCAGTCCGCCGCGCCCCGGCACCGACGCGCCGCCGAGTGCCGAGGCGCGTGCCCAGCCGGGACCGCGCCCCGTGCCGCGGGTGACGTCGGCGAACGGGTCGGCGCTCGACAGCGCGGCGCGCCACAGGCTCGCGCCGCCCTGCATCGTGTTGGTTACCGCGACCGCGTCCTCGGGCAACTCGCCGACGAAGCGCGACGGGATGCTCGACGTCCAGCTGCCGTAGATACGGCGGTTGGCGGCATGGCTGATCGTCGCCTGCCGTTTGGCGCGGGTGATCCCGACGTAAGCCAGCCGGCGTTCTTCCTCGAGGCTGGCATTGCCGCCTTCGTCCAATGAGCGCTGGCTGGGGAAGACGCCTTCCTCCCAGCCGACGAGGAAGACGTGGTCGAACTCGAGTCCCTTGGCGGCGTGGAGCGTCATGATCGTGACCTTCTCCTCGGCC
Organism: Sphingomonadaceae bacterium; assembly: GCA_031421275.1. GTDB lineage: Bacteria > Pseudomonadota > Alphaproteobacteria > Sphingomonadales > Sphingomonadaceae > Polymorphobacter_B. Next base: position 4,537 of record JANOOK010000045.1, on the reverse strand, counting down.
TCGCTGGCGTCGTTCTCCATGACCAGGCTGACGTGTTCGAGAAAGCTGCCGAGGTTGTCGAAGTCGTCCATGGCGCGGGTCAGCTCGGTCAAATTCTCCAGCCGCCCGTCGGCTTCGGCGGTGCGCTGCGCCTGCAGCATCGGGATGTAACCCGACTCCTCGAGAATGATGCGCGCCAGTTCGGCGTGCGGCAGCTTGGCGACGTCGCTCCGCCAGCGGGCGAGGTCGTGCATCAGCGCGGTCAGTGGGCGACGCGCGGCGGGGGTCAGCTCGTCGGTCTCGATCAGCGCGGCGGCCGCGCCGGTCAGCGTGCGGCCGCTGCTACGCGCATAGCCGTGCAGGCGCTGCACCGCCTTGTCGCCCAGGCCGCGCTTGGGCACATTGACGATGCGCTCGAAGGCGAGGTCGTCGGCGGGCTGCGAGACGACGCGCAGATAGGCGATGGCGTCGCGGATCTCGGCGCGCTCGTAGAAGCGAAAGCCGCCGACGATGCGGTACGGCAGGCCGATGGTGATGAAGCGGTCCTCGAACTCGCGGGTCTGAAACTGCGCGCGCACCAGGATGGCGCATTCGTTTAAGGACGCGCCCTCGTGCTGGACGCGCTCGATCGTCTCGCCGACGACGCGCGCCTCCTCGGGGCCGTCCCAGACGCCGATGACGCGGACGCGGTCGCCGTGGTTGCGGTCGGTCCACAAGGTCTTGCCGAGCCGTCCACTATTCCTGGCGATCAGCCCGCCGGCGGCGGCGAGGATCGACGGGGTCGAGCGGTAATTCTGCTCCAGCCGGATGACGGTCGCGCCGGGGAAGTCGACCTCGAAGCGCAGGATGTTGGCGACTTCCGCGCCGCGCCACGAATAGATCGACTGGTCGTCGTCGCCGACGCAGGCGATGTTGCGCCGCTCCTGCGCCAGCAGCCGCAGCCACAGATACTGGCTGACGTTGGTGTCCTGATACTCGTCGACGAGCACGTATTTGAACTTGCGCTGGTAGTCGGCGAGCACGTCGGGGTGGCTGAGGAAAATCGTCAGCATGTGCAGCAGCAGATCGCCGAAATCGGCGGCGTTCAATGCCACCAGCCGCTCCTGATAGCGCGTGTAGAGCGCGACGCCCTTGCTGTCCGCGAACCCCTGGCTCTCGGCGACCGGCACCTGCGCGGGGGTCCAGCCGCGGTTCTTCCAGCGGTCGATCAGCCCGGCCAGCGCCTTCGCCGGCCAGCGCTTCTCGTCGATGTTGGCCTCGACGAGGATCTGCTTGAGCAGCCGCAGCTGGTCGTCGGTATCGAGGATCGAGAAGTTCGCCTCCAGCCCGACCAGCCCGGCATGGCGGCGCAGCATCTTCGCGGCGACCGAATGGAAGGTGCCGAGGAACTGCATGCCCTCCGCCACCGGCCCGACGAGCCCCGCCATGCGATGCCGCATCTCGCGCGCCGCCTTGTTGGTGAAGGTGACCGCCAGCACCTCCGACGGCCAGGCTTTGCGCGTGAACAGGATATGCGCCAGCCGGGCGGTCAGCGCGCGGGTCTTGCCGGTGCCCGCCCCCGCGAGGATCAGCACCGGGCCCTCCGTGGTCAGCACCGCCTCGCGCTGCGGCGCGTTCAGCCCGGCGAGGTACGGCGGCTCGGGCGACAGGGCAGGGGCGGTGGCCATGCTGGAACAGGTAAGGAACAACGCAGGCTTTGTCACCCCGGCTCGTACGCCGCAGTTGGGGTGATCAGCATCGGCTATCGTCATTCCCGCGCACGCGGGAACCAATGGCCTCAGCTCTCGGAGATTTCAGGTCATGGCTCCCCGCGTGCGCGGGGATGACGAAAATATTGAGCCACTCACACGGTAAGAAGGTAGCTGCGCGCCTTCGGCGTGATATGTTGCTCGCTGTCAGAAAGGACCGTCCGTATGATCATGCCGCTTATCGCAGTCCTCGCCGCCACCGCGCCGCCGGCCTCTGCGCTGCCCGTTTGCCAGACCGACAAGGTGTTGCAGGCGGACGAAACACGATATCAGGCCCACGGCGGCGCGCCGCTGCACCGCCTCGACCAACTGCCGCCGGCGAACCTGATCCTGACGGTGCTGCGGACGACCGGCAACTGCACCACGCCGGTGATCGTCCGCTACGGCATCGGGCAGCGCGCCCAGTAGGGCGGTTTACTGCGGCTGCGTCGTCACCGTCGTCGTGGTCTTCTCGGTCACCGCGGCGGGCCGATGCACGACATGGTGGACGGCGTGATGCACGACGTGGTGTGTCGCGCGTGGTGCGGTGCGCGCCGGCGTGACCTGCTTCTCGGTTTCGACCGTCGTCGTCGTCGCGACCGGCTCGGGCGCGGGCGCCGGAGCCTGGATGACCACCGGCGGCTGGTTACGCGCCGCTTCGGCCTGCGCTTTCGCGGTCGCTGCAGACTGCTCGGCGGCGGCAGCGCGGGCGTTGGCGGCGGCGGCATCGGACTGTGCCGAAGCGGCCGCGGCGGCGGCATCGCGCGTCTCGGCGCGGGCCGCACCGACCTGGCGGCGGTTCGCCGCGCCCGCCGCATTGTCGGCAAGTTCGCTGGCGCGGTCGGCGGCGACGATCGCCTCCGCCTTGCGGCCCCGGTGGAGGTCCGACTCCGCCTCGGCCAGCGCGGCGCGGGCGCGCGATTGCAGCTCGCCGGCTTCGCCGCCGGTGCCGAGCTTCGTGCTGGCGTCGAGCTTGGCTTGCGCGGCGGTTATCCGCTGACGCGCGATCTCGGCCTGACCGGCATAGGCTGCCGTCGACAGCGCGATCAGCGACGCGGCGGTGGCGGCACGCGCCAGTGTCGATAATGTCTTCATTGCGAACTCCCGTGGTTGCCGGCCTTCAACGAGCTATGGTCGGTACGGTTCCGTTCCAGCCGTTTACGGATCGCTAACCCGCAGCAGCGTGATCCGGGCCTTGCCGAAAACGCGCGTCACATCGACGTCGAAGCCCGGCGGGGCGAGCTGCTCGGCCTTGCCGGTCTCGACCGACACCAGCGTATGCGCCGCGAGCCAGCCCTGCGCCTGCAACCGCGCCAGCGCGGGTAGCGCCTTGCCTTCGCCGTAGGGCGGATCGAGCAGCACCACGTCATAGGGCACCGCGGCGCGCGGGGTCGCCTCGACCGGCAGCGCCAGCACGGACACATCGCGGTCGGCCCCGAATGCGGCGACATTGGCCTTGAGCACATCGAGCGCGACGCGCTCGTTCTCGACGAAGGCGACGTGCGCGCAGCCGCGCGACAAGGCTTCGAGCCCGAGCGCGCCGGTGCCGGCGTACAGATCGGCGACCCGCAACCCGTCGAAGTCACCCAGGCGGCTGGTCAGCATCGAGAATAGCGCCTCGCGGACGCGGTCGGCGGTCGGGCGGGTCGACTCGCCGGGCGGCGATTTCAATGGGCGGCCGCGCCACTTGCCGGCGATGATGCGCATGGGAGTAGGGACCTTCTGGCTCCCCTCCCCTTCAGGGGAGGGGTTGGGGGTGGGGCTGACGACAGAGAGGCGGAGCTTTGTGGTACAACATATCTCCCTGCAGGTTGCCCGCGGCATGGCGACCCCACCCCCGGCCCCCCCCCTGAAGGGGAGGGGAGCAGAGAGGGCAGTAGCAGTTCAGCGCAGCTCTATCGAGTTCTCCCGATGCTCTTGCGCAAGCCCTCGATCGCTTGCGCATTGACCTCCTCGACCTGACGCACGCCCAGATCGCCGAGCTCGAACGGCCCGTAGGCCACCCGGATCAACCGCGACACCTGCAGCCCCAGGAACTCGAGCACGCGGCGAATCTCGCGGTTCTTGCCTTCGGTCAGCGTGATGCCGAGCCACAGGTTCGCCCCCGTCCGCCGCTCGATGTCGGCGTTGATCGGGCCGTAGCGCATGCCGTCGATGGTGATGCCCTCGATCAGGCTTTCGAGCACCGCCTGCGTGACCTCGCCGTAGGCCCGCACCCGGTAGCGGCGCGACACCTCGTTGACCGGCAGCTCGAGACTGCGCTTGAGCGCGCCGTCGGTGGTCAGCAGCAGCAGCCCTTCGGTATTCATGTCGAGCCGCCCGACCGGCAGCAGCCGCGGCAGCCCCGGCGGCAGCGCGTCGAAGATCGTCGGCCGCCCGCCCGGATCGCGCGCCGTGGTCAGGAAGCCGGCAGGCTTGTGGAAGCGGAACAGCTGCGTCGCGCCGATCGCTGCGACCGGCCGGCCGTCGACCAGGATACCCTCGAGCGACTCGACGATATGCGCCGGGGTCGCGAGGACCGTGCCGTTCACCGCGACGCGCCCCTCCTCGATCATGCGCTCGATATCCCGCCGCGAGCCGACGCCGGCGCGGGCGAGCAGCTTGGCGATGCGCTGCGGCTCGTGTTTACCGGGGGCGGCGGCGGCCGCGACGGCGCGCGCCTCGCCGCGTTCGCGCCGGGGCGCGCCGCTGGCATGACCTGCCCCGCCAGCGCGGCCGCGCGGCAGCTTGACCGGCCGCCCGCCGAACGGGTTCGATTCGCTGCCGGGCTCGGGGCGCTGACGCAGGCTTTGCGCGGCGCGACGTTCGAGCTCGCGTGGCGTCGTCGCAAG
>JANOOK010000044.1:0-13810 GCA_031421275.1 Sphingomonadaceae bacterium | reverse complement strand
GGACCGGACTGGTCCAACACGCGCTCCACAGCCCCACCCCCGGCCCCTCCCCTGAAGGGGAGGGGAGCAGCAGCAGGTGCGGAGCAGCGCGCCCTACCCCGCATCCCCCATCCGCAGCGCCGCGATGAACGCCTCCTGCGGAATAGCGACGCTGCCATATTGGCGCATCCGCTTCTTGCCCTCTTTCTGCTTGTCGAGCAGCTTCTTCTTGCGGCTGATGTCGCCGCCGTAGCATTTCGCCGTCACGTCCTTGCGCATCGCGGCGATCGTCTCGCGCGCGATGACTTTCCCGCCGATCGCTGCCTGGATCGGGATCTTGAACAGGTGCCGCGGGATCAAATCCTTCATGCGCTCGCACATATGGCGGCCGCGCGCTTCGGCGGCGTCGCGGTGGACGATCATGCTGAGCGCGTCGACGGGCTCGGCGTTGACCATGATCGACATCTTGACGAGGTCGCCCTCGCGGTGGCCGATCTGGTGGTAGTCGAAGCTGGCGTAACCGCGTGAGATGCTCTTCAACCGGTCGTAGAAGTCGAACACCACCTCGTTCAGCGGCAGCTCGTAGGTGATCTGCGCTCGCCCGCCGATGTAGGTCAGATTCTTCTGGATGCCGCGGCGGTCCTGGCACAGCTTGAGGATACTGCCGAGGTACTCGTCGGGGACGAAGATCACCGCCTCGATCCACGGCTCCTCGATCAGCTCGATCGTCGACGGGTCGGGCATGTCCGACGGGTTATGCAACTCGATCAGCTGCCCGTCGCGCAGCAGCATCTTGTAGACGACGCTCGGCGCGGTGGTGATCAGGTCGAGGTCGTACTCGCGCGTCAGCCGCTCCTGAATGATCTCGAGATGCAGCAGCCCCAGGAAGCCGCAGCGAAAGCCGAAGCCCAGCGCGGCGCTGCTCTCGGTCTCGAAGCTGAAGCTCGCATCATTCAATCGCAGCTTGCCAAGGCTGTCGCGCAATTTCTCGAAGTCGGCCGCGTCGACGGGGAACAGCCCGCAGAACACCACCGGCTGCACCGTCTTGAACCCCGGCAGCGCCTGCGCCGTCGGCTTCTTCGCGTCGGTGATCGTGTCGCCGACGTTGGTCTGCGCAACTTCCTTGATCTGCGCGGTGATAAAGCCGATCTCGCCCGGTCCGAGCGTGTCGAGCAGCTCGATCTTGGGGCGGAACACGCCGACGCGGTCGACAAGGTGCTGCGTCCCCTGCGCCATCATGGCGATCTGCTGGCCCTTGCGCAGCGATCCGTCGATGACGCGCACCAGGATGACCACGCCTAGATACGGGTCGTACCAGCTGTCGACAAGCATGGCTTTGAGCGGTGCGGTAGCGTCACCCTTCGGCGGCGGAATCTGCACGACGATCGCTTCGAGCAGGTCCTCGATGCCGATGCCGCTCTTGGCGCTGGTCAGCACCGCATCGTCTGTCGAGATGCCGATCACCTCCTCGATCTGCAGCTTGACCCGCTCGGGCTCGGCCGCGGGCAGATCGATCTTGTTGATGACCGGCACGATGACGTGATCATGCTCGATCGACTGATAGACGTTTGCCAGCGTCTGCGCCTCGACCCCCTGCGCCGCATCGACCACCAGCAGCGCCCCCTCGCACGCGGCCAGGCTGCGCGACACCTCATAGGCGAAATCGACGTGCCCCGGCGTGTCCATCAGGTTCAGGACATAGCTCTGGCCATCCTTGGCGGGATAGTCGAGGCGGACCGTCTGCGCCTTGATCGTGATGCCGCGCTCGCGCTCGATGTCCATGTTGTCGAGCACCTGCTCGCTCATCTCGCGCGCGCTGAGCCCACCGGTATGCTGGATCAGCCGGTCGGCGAGCGTCGACTTGCCGTGGTCGATGTGCGCGATGATGCTGAAATTACGGATACGGGCGAGGTCTGCGGTCATGCAGCGCGTGTAGAGTATGGCGCGTGATATTGGAACCGTAAGAGAGTTGACGCGGGTGCCGCCGCGTCGCACCTTGCGGTGGCATGCTTCACATCGCCATCATCGGCTCGGGCCCGGCGGGCTATTATACCGCGGAGGCGTGCATAAAGGCTTTCGCCGGCGCGCAGATCGACATCATCGACCGGCTGCCGACGCCGTTCGGGCTGATCCGCGCCGGAGTCGCGCCCGACCACCAGTCGATCAAGGCGGTGACGCGGCGCTATGAGGCGACGGCGCTGACCGCCGGCGTCGGCTTCATCGGCCATGTCGAGGTCGGCCGCGATGTGTCGATGGCGGAGCTCGCCACCCTTTACGACGCGGTCGTGCTGGCGACCGGCGCGCCCGTCGACCGCCCCCTCGGCATCCCTGGCGAGGACCTGCCCGGCGTCATTGGCGCGGCAGCGTTCGTCGGCTGGTATAATGGCAACCCCGATTTCGCCGACCTCGAGGTGCCGCTCGGCGGCCCGCGCGCGGTGGTGATCGGCAACGGCAATGTCGCGATCGACGTGGCGCGCATCCTCGCGAAAACCCCCGACGAGCTGGCGGTTTCGGACATCGCCAGCCACGCGGCGATGCGGCTCGAACGGTCGGCAATCACCGACATCCACATCATCGGTCGCCGCGGCCCGCATCAGGCGAGCTTCACCCCCAAGGAGATGGGCGAACTCGGCCAGCTCCAGCGTGCTCAGCCGCGGGTGCAGCATGGACACTTGCCGCCGGTCGAGCATGACGCAGGGCTCGAACCCGGCCTGCGCAAGACCGTCGGCCACCTGCGCAGCTTTGCCGCGGACGCGCACGCGGGCAAGCCGCTGAGCATCCACTTCGATTTCTTCAGCCGGCCGGTGTCGATCGAGGCGACCGGCAACGGGGCCGGGACGTTGCTGCGCCTGACGCTCGAACACACGCGTCTCGAAGGCGATGCCGCCGTCGGCACCGGCGAGCACTGGCACCTCGATTGCGGGCTGATCGTGCCGTGCATCGGCTACCGCAGCCTCGCCCTCGACGGCATCCCGTTCGACGCCCGCGCCGGGCGCTTCGTCAATGACGCCGGTCGCATCGCCACCGGGCTGTACGCCGCCGGCTGGGCGCGGCGCGGACCGACCGGCACCATCGGCACCAGCCGCGCCGACGGCACCGCGGTCGCCGAGTGGATCGGGCGTGAAGTCGCCGCGGGCGGCAAGGCGGGGCGCGAGGGGCTGCAGGCGTTGATGCGCGAGCGCGGGGTGTGGATCACCGACTATGCGGACTGGCAGGCGATCGACGCCGCCGAGGTGGCGCGCGCGCGCGCGGGAGCGCCGCGGGAAAAGTTCGTGCGGGTCAGTGAAATGTTGGATTTGACCCGCTAGCGCGCTACACGCGCCGCCATGACCCCCGGCAAGCACATCCTTCTCGACCTGCTGCGCATGAACGGCGTCGAGTTCGTCTTTGGCAACCCCGGCACCACAGAGCTGCCGCTGATGGACGCCTTTGCCGTCGAGACCGGCATCCGCTACATCCTCGGGCTGAACGAGGTCGTCGTTGCCGGCATGGCTGACGGTTATGCGCAGGCGACCGGCAAGTTGGCAGTGGTCAACCTCCACGCCGCGCCCGGCCTCGGCAATGCCATGGGCATGCTCTACAACGCCGCCAAGGCGGGCGCGCCGATTCTCGTCACCGCGGGGCAGCAGGACACCTCGATCGCGCTGACCGAGCCGCTGCTGTGGGCCGACCTCGCGACGCTGGCGCGGCCGCTGTGCAAATGGTCGTACGAGGTGGCGCGGCTTGCCGACCTGCCGCGCGCCGTCCACCGCGCCGCGAAGGTCGCGCTGACGCAGCCGACGGGGCTGGTGTTCCTGTCGATCCCCGGCGATGTGCTGACCGACGAGGCCGACCTCGACCTGATGGCCCCGACGCGCGTCGGCAACGCGCTGCGCGGCGACGCGGGCGAGATCGCCCAAGCTGCCGCGATGATCGCGGCCAGCCGAACGCCGGTGATCTTCGCCGGCGACGCCGTACCCCGCTCGCGGGCCTATGCCGAACTGGCCGCGCTTGCCGAGCATATCGGCGCGCCGGTTTATCTCGAAGGCATGGCGAACACCGCGGCGTTCCCGTCGAACCATCCGCTTTATGCCGGCAGCGTCGCCCGGATGACGCCCGCGGTGCGGACGCTGACCGACCGCCACGATCTGGTCATCTCGATCGGCGCGGACCTGCTGACGCAGTCGCTGGCGGCGGGAACCGAAGCGCTGGCTCCCGGCACCAGGCTCGTCCACCTCGATAACGACCCATGGGAGATCGGCAAGAATTTCCCGGCGCAGGCCGCGATCCTGGGTGATCCCAAGGCGACGCTGCTTGAACTGACCGCCGCCGTGGCCGCTCTGGTGCCGCCGGCGACCGCGCGCCGCGCCGCCGTCGAAGCCACGCTCGCGGCGAAGCGCACGGCGCTGCGCGCGCAGGCGGTGGCCGAGGGCGAGCACCTGCCGCTGCGTCCGCTCGCGGTGCTCCACGCCATCGCCGAGCTGCTGCCCGACGATGCGATCGTCGTCGAGGAGACGCTGTCGACCGGCATGAACAATATCCGCCAGCTGATGGCGTCCACTCGCCCCGACAGCTGGTTCGGCATGCGCGGGGGCGGCATCGGCGTCGCGCTGCCACAGGCGATCGGTATCAAACTGGCGTTCCCGGATCGCCACGTGATCGCACTAAGCGGCGACGGGAGCGCGATGTATGCGATCCAGGCGCTGTGGACCGCGGCGCATTACAAACTGCCGCTTGTCGCGATCATCGTCAACAATCGGTCGTACCGCATCCTCAAGCAACGCACCCGAGCGCTCGCCGGGCATAGCGCCGCGAGCGACACCTACGTCGGCATGGACCTGACCGACCCGCCGATCGACTTCGTCGCGCTGGCGGCGGCGCAGGGGGTAGCCGGGGTGCATGTCGCGACGCTCGACGAACTGCGCGCCGCGGTGGCGCGCGGGCTGGCGGGGCAGGGGCCGCTGCTGATCGAGGTCGCGATGGCGGAGGGAATTTAGCGTCTACCCCTCCGCCGCCTCCAGCGCCTCGCTCGCCGCCATCCACTTCGCCTCCGCCGCCGCCAGCGTGCGCTCGACTTCGGCGCGCGTTTTCATCAGCGAGGTGACGTTCGCGCCCTTGTCGGGTCCGGTCGCGCTCGCCGGGTCGAGCAGCACCCCGTCGAGCTGATCACGGCGCTTGGTCAGCCGCGCCATGTCGGCCTCAGCCTCGCGCGCGGTGCGGCGCATCACCACCGTCGAGGCGCGCCCCGCGGCGGCGTCGCGGCGGACGTCCTTGGCGTTGACCGGCTTCGCCTTGGGGGCTTCGGGTCGGGCATCGCCACGCCCAAGGATCATGTCAGTATAATCGTCGAGGCTGCCCGAATATTCGTGCGCGCCGCCGTTGTCGACCAGCACCAAGCGGTCGGCGGTGGCCTCCAGCATGTGCCGGTCGTGGCTGACCACGACGACTGCGCCGCCGTAATCGGCAAGCGCCTGCACCAGCGCCTCGCGCGCGTCGACGTCCAGATGGTTGGTCGGCTCGTCGAGGATCAGCAGGTGCGGCGCGTCGCGGGTGATCAGCGCCAGCGCCAGCCGCGCCCGCTCGCCGCCCGACATCTTGCCGACCTTCTGCTCGGCCATGCCGCCGCTGAACCCGAAGCGCCCGAGTTGACCGCGAACGGCAGCGGGCTTCTGCCCCGGCATCAGCCGCGCCATGTGTTCGAGCGGCGTGTCGTCGGCGTCGAGTTCCTCGACCTGATACTGGGTGAAATAGCCCACCCGCAGCTTGGTCGACGCGGCCATGCTGCCTGCCATCGCCGGCAGCTGTCCGGCAAGCAGCCGTGCCAGCGTCGTCTTGCCGTTGCCGTTGCGCCCGAGCAGCGCCAGCCGGTCGTCGGGGTCGAGCCGCAGCTCGACATGGTCGAGGATCGCGGTGCCGTCATAGCCGACCGCCGCCTGTTCGAGCTGGACCAGCGGGGGTTTAAGCACCGCGGGCGACGGGAAATCGAAGACCAGCGACGGATCGTTGACCGCCTCGGCGATCGGCTGCATCCGGGCCAAAGCCTTCATTCGCGACTGCGCCTGCTTGGCGGTCGAGGCGCGCGCCGAGTTGCGCGCGACATAGTCCTGCAGCTTGGCGCGCTGCGTCGCCTGCGCGGTGCGGGCGGACTCGATCTGCGCCAGCCGCTCGCGCCGCAACCGCTCGAACTCGTCGTAGCCGCCCGGGTACAGCGTCGTCGTCCCGGCTTCGAGGTGGAGGATATGATCGACGACGTTGTTGAGCAGGTCGCGCTCGTGGCTGATCACCACGATGGTGGCGCGGTAGGTTTTGAGGAACGATTCGAGCCACAGCGTCGCCTCGAGATCGAGGTGGTTCGACGGCTCGTCGAGCAGCAGCAGGTCGGGCTGCGAGAACAGCAGCGCGGCGAGCGCGACGCGCATCCGCCAGCCGCCCGAATAGCTGTCGAGCGGGCGGTGCTGCGCCGCCTCGTCGAAGCCCAGCCCGACGAGGATGCGCGAGGCGCGGGCCGGCGCGGTGTGCGCGTCGATGGCGTTCAGCCGCTCATGGATCTCGCCGACACGGTGAGGATCGGGATGGCCGTCCTCCTCGGCAAGCAGCGCCGCGCGCTCGACATCGGCCGCCAGCACGGTTTCGAACGGCGTCGCCGCACCCGCCGGGGCTTCCTGCGCGACATAGCCCATGCGGCTGCCGCGCGGCATCTCGACCCCGCCGTCGTCGGCCTCCAGCTGCTTGGCGATGACCTTCATCAGCGTCGACTTGCCCGCGCCGTTGCGCCCGATCAGCCCGACCCGCGCCCGCGTCGGGATCGCCGCCGACGCACGATCGAGAATGACGCGCCCGCCGAGGCGCACCGTAACGGCATTGATGGTGAGCATGGCGGGCGCGTTAGCATGTGCAGCATGGTTTGGCTATCGACGGGGTATTCTGGCGGGGCCGAGGAAGAATTTCGACGCGGTTCGGGCCGCTCAACCAGCCTCCGCCACCCGCCGCACCGGCACGCGCACGTTACACACATCGACCCGCCCCGCCGGGCGCACGAAGAACGGCTCGCGGCGGTTGGCGCGCGCCTCGATCAGCGCCGCGAACGCCGGCGTGTCGGTTCGCATCACCTCGAAGCGCGGTCGCTGCGCCGCGGGCATATCGACGGCGAGCGTCGCGCCGGTGATCGGCAACCGTTCGGCGGCGGTCTTGTAGAAACCCAGCGCCTCGCTGCCCCGCGGCAGGCTGGCGACGCCCTCGATGCCGGCGATCACCCGCCCGACGATCGCCATGTTGCGGTCGAGGTGACGCGGCGCGTGGCCGATCACGGCATACAGCTCGGAGCCGTCGCCGGTGTCGGGCGGGTTGTCGCGACCGACGCCGACGGTGCCGTAGCAATGGACCGGCCACAGCTGCTCCGCTTCGCGTGCCACTGGCCAGCCGTCGCTGAAGCCGGCCCCTGCGGCATAGGCATCGGGGCCGGGCAGGCGGGTGAAGGCCACTCCGGCGGCGGGCCGCTCGTATTCGGCGGGCAAGGGGGGACGCTTGAGCGGCGGCGGTACGACATCGGCCAGCGCTTTCGAGCCGACGGTCAGCTGCGGCACCTTCGCCGCGAATTGGACGACATAATTATCCTGCACGCGTACGACCGCGCCGCCGGTGAAGGCGCGCGCGCGGACCAGCGCGCGGACGGCCGCGACGTGCGCCGGCGCGAAGTCGGGGCTGAGCTCGATGACCAGCTGGCCGCGCGCGGTGTCGATCAGCAGCTGGTTATCGGGCGCGACCGGCCGCCACGCTGCGGCAGGCGCGCTCGCCTCGACGCTCGCGGCGGTCGGCGGCGCTGCGGTCGGCAGCGGCTGCGGGCCAGCGAGCAGCAGGGCGATCAGGGCAAGGCTTTTCATGGCGTGCAGTCTGGGGCATGAATGCGGCGTCTAGCAAGGAGAACGACGATGGCCAGCGGCGAGCAGAAACCCAACAAGGAAGCCCGCAAACCCAAGGCGAAGAAAGTCAAGACGATCGCCGCCAACCCGAGCACGAAGGGGACGGCGAAGCCGGCGTGAGCCGGGTGTCGGGTGTAGCTGCCGTTGTGGGGCTGTCCCGTTTGTTCAGCACGATTTCGGTCGATGGTGTCATCCGGGCAGGCCTGAGCAAACGGCTATTGACAAATGCGCTTATCTGGTTAAAAGTCGGATTTTATGCTCCTCTACATACGGCTGGCTCATAGGCCTGCGTGCGGAGAGTTCGGTCGGCGTACCGGCTGAAATCGCTGCGTGAGCTGGCACATGGGTTGGGTCGCAAGCGCTTTCCAAAGGCGAATAGGGGCCGGCATGAGACTAGTTCTAACGCATTGACTATGCTCAGATAAGTTTGTTGTAGCGACTCGCCTTTGCAAGCAGTTCAGCCGGGCTGGAGGAGTGAACAGAAGCTACCGCCGCGCGCCATGATGCCGAGCGCCGGCACTCGGCGGACCGCGGCGCGGGGTGCGCACCGGTTCGGGCGTGTTACCGACCGCTTCGATCGCGACGTCGGGATCGCCGTCGTCGGTCTTCCGGAGCGACTGGACGAAGCGCTGCGCCAGCGCGCGGGGAATCTCGAAGCGGGTCTCGCGGTCGTAGATGCGGATCGCGCCGATATCGCGCTTGGTCAAATGGCCCCGCCGGCACAGATACGGCAGCAACCAGCGCGGATCGGCGTTGTTGTTGCGACCGGCATTGATGCGGAACCAGACGACATCCTCGAAGCCGGGGCGGGGTGCGCCGGTGTCGCCCGGTGCTGCACGCGCCTGCGGGCCGGTGTCGGACAGGTCCTCGGGCGCCGGTAGCCGGGCGCGCTGCAGCCGCAACAGCGCGGCGGCGATGTCGACCGCGGGCTTGGCGGCGAGCAAAGTCTCGGCGGCCTCGCGGTCGTCGCCGGCATCGTCGATCTCGCTCAGCATGCGCTCCTGATCGCGCGCCTGGATGGCCTCGGCGGTCGGGGCGTCCATCCACGCCGCCTTGACGCCCGCGGCACGCAGCAGCCCGTCGGCCCGGTGACGCTTGGGATAGGGCACGAGCATGACGCAGACGCCCTTCTTGCCGGCGCGCCCGGTGCGGCCCGAGCGGTGCTGCAACACCTCGGCATCGTGCGGCAGCTCGGCGTGGATGACCAGCCCGAGGTCGGGCAGATCGATGCCGCGCGCCGCGACGTCGGTGGCGACGCAGACGCGGGCGCGGCGGTCGCGCAGCGCCTGCAAGGCATGGGTGCGCTCGGACTGGCTGAGCTCGCCCGACAGCGCGACCGCAGCGAAACCGCGCTCGACGAGATTGGCGTGCAGGCGGCGGACGCCCTCGCGCGTGCCGCAGAACACCAGCGCTGCGCCCGCCTCGAAATAGCGCAGCGTGTTGACGGTGGCGACCTCGATGTCGTTCGGGGCGATGCGGATGGCGCGGTAGTCGATGTCGCCGTGTGCGGTATCGGTCGACCCGGCGGCGATGCGGAACGCGTCCTTCTGGTAGCGCTTGGCGAGCGCCTGGATCGGCTTGGGCAAGGTCGCCGAGAACAGCAGGGTGCGGCGGGTCGGCGGGGTCGAATCGAGAATTTCCTCGAGATCGTCGCGGAAGCCGAGATCGAGCATCTCGTCCGCCTCGTCGAGCACGACGACGCGCAACGATCCCATGGCGAGATTGCCGCGTTCGAGGTGGTCGCGCAGCCGGCCCGGCGTGCCGACGACAATGTGGCAGCCCTGCTGTAGCGCACGCGCTTCCCGCCGGATTTCCATCCCGCCGACGCAACTGGCGACGAGCGCGCCGGCGTCGGCGAACAGCCACGCCAACTCGCGCTGAACCTGCAGTGCCAGCTCGCGGGTCGGCGCGATCACCAGCGCCAGCGGCTCGGCAGCGCGCGGCAGCCGCTCGGCATCGCCGAGCAGCGTCGGGGCCATCGCCAGGCCGTAGGCGACGGTCTTGCCCGAGCCGGTCTGCGCCGACACCATGAGGTCGCGCCCGGCCGCCTCGGGTTCCAGCACGGCGGCCTGCACCGGCGTTGCGGTCGTATACTCACGCGCAAGCAGCGCCTTGCCGATGGCGGCGGGGGTCGACGAAAAAGGCATGTGCGAACTTTCGGGGTGAGCGAAGCGGCGTCACGCGCGGCCAAGCATCAGCCTCATAGCCGATTTGTTCCGAACGGGCAAACCGGCTGGACCGGGCCGTTGTGGCCGTACTCGCGTCAAGCAGCGTGAGCGAGCGCTGCTGCCTGACGTGCCGCAGCTTCGATGCCGCGCGCGTCGGGGGTGCCGGACGGAACCAGCCAGCTGCCGCCGACGCAGCTGACCGCGGGGACGGCAAGCCACTCGGCGGCGGTGGCCTGTGTGATCCCGCCGGTGGGACAGAAGCGCACCTGGCCGAATGGGGCCGCGAGGGCCTTGAGCGCGGGCAACCCGCCCGCAGCAACGGCGGGGAAGAACTTGAAGCGCGTCAGCCCGAGGTCGAGCCCGCGCATGATGTCGGCGGCGGTCGCGGTTCCCGGCAGGAACGGCACGCGCGCCGCTATCGCCGCTTCGGCCAGCGGTGCGGTCAGCCCCGGACTGACGATGAAGCGCGCGCCCGCTGCGAGTGCCGCGTCGAGGTCGCGCGAGTTGAGGACGGTGCCCGCGCCGACGATTGCACCCGGTACGCTCGCCATGGCGCGGATGACATCGAGCGCCGCCGTCGTGCGCAACGTGACCTCGAGGATCGGCAAGCCGCCCGCCACGAGCGCCGCGGCGATCGTCACCGCGTGCGCGACGTCGTCGATCACCAGCACCGGGATCACCGGCGCGAGGCGCATGATGCTGTCGATGTCGGTCATGCGGTGTGCTCCTGCGCGAAGGCGGCGGCGGCTCCGTACAGTCCCGGTTCGGGATAGGTGATCAGCTTGACCGGCAGCCCCGCCATCATGCCTTCGAAGCGCCCCTTGGCGACAAAGCGCGTGCCGAAGCCCGAGCGCGGCAGGTGTTTGGCCAGGCGCAGCCCGAGGCCGCCGGCGATGACGACCGCACCTGCCCCTTGCGCAAGGGCGAGGTCGCCCGCGACCGAGCCGAGGCTGAGGCAGAAACGGTCGAGCGCCGCCGCGGCCAGACTGTCGCTGCCGTCGAGTGCTGCGGTCCACAGCGCCTTGTCGTCGCCGGTGTGCACCGCGCGGCCCTCGATCTGCGCCAGCGCCTCATGGATGTTGGCGAGCCCCGGCCCCGAGACGATGCGCTCGGCCGAGACGCGGCGGTAGCGGCGGCGGAGCTGCGTCAGGATCGCGTCCTCGAGCGGATCGACCGGCGCGAAATCGATGTGGCCGCCCTCGGTGGCGATGATCGTATAGCCGGCCGCTTGCCTCAACACGGCCGCGACGCCCAAACCGGTGCCGGGCCCGAGAATGGTCGTCACTCCGTGGATCGGCAGCGGCTCGTCGGGGCCACAAAGATGGCTGAGCGAAGCCGCCGGAAGCTGTGCGACGGCGTGCCCGACGGCGGCGAAGTCGTTGACCAGCGTGTACGTCGCGACGCCGAGCTTGGCCTCGATCAGCGCGGGCCGGATCACCCACGGATTGTTCGCCATCGTCAACACCTCGCCGCCGACCGGACCGGCGATCGCGATCCCCGCGGCGTGGGGCAATGGCCGGTCGAGGCCAGCACCGAAAGCTTCCCATGCGGTCTGCAGGCTGGCATGCTCGACGGTGCGCAAGGTCACCGCAGCGCCAAGGCGCTGAACGCGACCATTGCCGACTTGAGCGAGCGCGAAACGGGCGTGCGTGCCGCCGATATCGACCGCGACGATCTCCATTAGCGCCGGATCATCGTCACAGGCCCGCCGCAGCCAGCATCGCCGACGCGCCCTGCTCGGCAGTGTCCGAATGCTGCCGCATCAGCGCGAACAATTCGCGACCGGTCCCGAACGCCGCTTCGGGCGGCGGTGCATCGAGGCGCTGGTCCCAATCGGGCGCGTCGATCACCGCCAGCTCGCCGGTACGGGCGCACAAGCGGATGATGTCGCCGTCGCGGACCTTTGCCAGCGGCCCGCCGCCGAGCGCTTCGGGGGTGACGTGGATCGCCGCGGGGACCTTGCCGCTCGCCCCCGACATGCGACCGTCGGTGACCAGCGCGACACGGAAACCGCGGTCCTGCAGCACGCCGAGCGGCGGCGTCAGCTTGTGCAGCTCGGGCATGCCGTTGGCCCGCGGGCCCTGATAACGGACGACGACGACGACGTCGCGCTCGAGCTCGCCCGCCTTGAACGCGGCGAGAACCTGGTTCTGGTCGGCGAAGACGCGGGCCGGGGCCTCGATCGTCCAGCGTTCGGGCGCGACGGCGCTGGTCTTGAAGATCGCGCGGCCGAGATTGCCCGCGACCAGCTGCATACCGCCGTCGGGGCTGAACGGTGCGCTCGCCGGGCGCAGCATGTCGAGATCACGCGACGCGGGCACGTCGACCCACGCCAACATCTCGCCGTCGAGCACCGGATCGCGCGTGTAGTCGGCAAGGCTGTCGCCGCCCGCCGTCAGGATGTCGCCGTGGAGCAGCCCCGCGTCGAGCAACGTGCGGATGGTGAATGCCATACCCCCCGCCTCGCGGAAGGCGTTCACGTCGCCCGAGCCGTTCGGATAGACGCGCGCAATCAGCGGCACCACCGCGGACAAGCGGTCGATATCCTCCCAATCGATCACGATGCCCGCGGCGCGCGCGATCGCCGGGATGTGAATGGCGTGGTTGGTCGAGCCGCCGGTCGCCAGCAGGCCGACGACGGCGTTGACGATGGCGCACTCGTCGATACAGCGCCCGAGCGGGCGATAGTCATTGCCGCCCCAGCCGATCGCGGCGAGCCGATGGACGGCGGCGCGGGTCAGCGCCTGCCGCAGCTTGGTGCCCGGGTTGACGAAGGCGGCGTTGGGGACGTGCAGCCCCATCACCTCCATCATCATCTGGTTCGAGTTCGCGGTGCCGTAGAAGGTGCAGGTGCCCGCGCCGTGATAGCTCGCGGCCTCGGCATCGAGCAGTTCGGCCTTGGTCGCTTTGCCCTCGGCATACAGCTGCCGGACGCGGACCTTTTCCTTGTTCGCCAGCCCCGACGGCATCGGACCGCCGGGGATCAGCAGCACCGGCAGGTGGCCGAAGCGCAGTGCCCCGATCAGCAATCCGGGCACGATCTTGTCGCAGATGCCGAGCAGCGCCGCACCTTCGAACATGCCGTGGCTGAGTGCGACCGCAGTGCCCAGCGCGATGGTATCGCGGCTGAACAGCGACAGCTCCATGCCGAGCTGGCCTTGCGTGACGCCGTCGCACATCGCCGGCACCCCGCCCGCGACCTGCGCGGTGACGCCGACCTCGCGCGCGAACAGCTTGATCTGCTCGGGATAGCGCCCGTACGGCTGATGCGCCGACAGCATGTCGTTGTAGGCGGTGACGATACCGATGTTCATCGCCCCGCCGGCGCGGATCAACAGCTTGTCTTCGCCGGTAGCCGCGAACCCGTGTGCGAGGTTACCGCAGCTTAGATTGGGACGGTCGACGCCGCTCTCGCGTTCGCGCGCGATCAGGTCGAGATAAGCCTGCCGCTTCGGCCGGCTGCGCTCGACGACGCGCGCGGTGACCTCGGCGACGCGCGGGTGAAGGCTCACGCCGCGCTCCAGTGGATGTCGACCGCCTGCTCCGCCGTCGCCAGCAGACGCCCGATCGGCGTTTTCGACTTAGCACCGTCTTCGAGCGCCGCTTCGAGCAGGTCGCGCTTCGCCTGGCCCGAGATCGCGATGACCAGCGACCGCGCGCCGAGGATCGCCGAGCCGCTCAGCGTGACGCGGGCGACCGGGGCATCCTTGGGCAGCGGATCGGGCTTGACGCCGAGCGCGCGCTGCTTCTCGGGCGCGCCGAGCG
>JANOOK010000043.1:0-72073 GCA_031421275.1 Sphingomonadaceae bacterium | reverse complement strand
AAGGCTGGCCCTCAAGCTCGGCTGCGAGCCGACCGCCGTCGCGGATCGATGCCATCCGCACGCCGGCCGCGACGAAGGCGGGGCGATCGTCCGATACGGCGACGGCACGTTGCGCCGAAGCGACCTGGATCTCGACGCGCGGCGGATCTCGCCGGCGGGCCTTGCCGCATCGCCCTACCACAGGGCGGCGTGGTGCAACCGCCATCTCCCGTACTGCGCAGAAAGCCTCGAGCTGCTCGTCGACCGATGCGGCGCCTGCGAGGCGCGGCTTCGCTGGTCCTCGGGCTGGGGGATCGGCACCTGCGAAGCCTGTCGGGAACCCGTCGCCCCGTCCGGGGAACGCTTGGACCTCGCTCTTGCCGAGCCGTACCGGCGGTTCGCCGATCTGATCTCCGTCGTGCCCGACGTTCGAGATCGGGCGAGGGAGGCCCTCGCCCCCCAACTCGCGGCCCTCTCCCAACCACATCTGATCGATCTGATCCTCGCCGTCGGCACAGCGTTCGGCACGCGTGCCGCACCGAGCCGTCCTTTCATCAGCGCGATGGACCCGCCTTCGCGCGCCGCGGCGACGGCGTGCGGGCTGCGGCTGACGGAAGACTGGCCCGTCCAAATCCGTAGAACGGCCACCGAACTGTACTCGGAGGTCGCCCGGAACGTCGAGGCGCGGGGAGCGCTCCTTAAGGCGCTTCGACCGCTAGGCAATCCGCTCGCGTTCGGCGGAGACGTGGCGGCGGTCATGCGCACAGCCATCCCTGAGGCGTTCGGACCCATACGGCGGGCGCTCGGGGGACTGCGGGGGCCTGTGCTGGTCGCCCGCGACGTCCTCGTCCGCGCGGCGATCGACTCCGTCGCTCTCGCCAAACTGGACGCAGCCGGTCTCCTGCCGTCGACCAAGGTCGCCGTCGGCGAGCGGCCGCAGCGACAGTACGAGGCGGCACAAGTCGAGGAGTTCGCCCGCCGCAGGCGGGGCTCGGAGCCGGTCCACCGCCTCGGTCGGCTACTTGGGATTCCGGTCTACGGCGTCGAGCAACTCGTCCGCGCGGGCGTGGTGACCTGGGAGGATCTGCCAGCGGTCCTGGTGGTGGACCCAGAACTCCGGATCGTCACCGCGAGCGCGGATAGTCTCGTCCAAGCCCTCGAAGACGCACTGAGGAACGACGAACCCCCGCCGGACGCGGTAGCGCTTTGGACGATCATGCGCCGTCGGGGCGGTGGCGCGAAGGCTTGGGCTAGGGCTCTCAGACTGGTTCAGGAGGGTACCACGCCGGCATGGCGGGGCCGCGATCCGAAGACCGTCAGACGACCGTGGACCCGGAGAGCCCTGGTGCGTCCAGCGGACTTCGGCGACCTCGCCGTAGGTCCGTTCCCGACGCCGTCCCACGCCGAGATGCGGCTGTCGACGATGCTGTCGCAGCAGGACGTCTACGATTTGCTCAACCTCGACTACACGGCCTTCCGGCCGATAATCGACGCGGGAGTACTGCCTAGCGCCATGGACGGGAGGATGCTCAGGATCGAAAAGCAGGTGGCGTTGAAGTATGCGACGAAGCTGATCTCCGCCGCGGAGATCGCGCCCGTGCTTGGAGTGGCCCCACACTCGGTATGCCGTCACATGGAGCGTCATCCGAAGGTCGGCACTCTACCAGGAGGTTGGCACCGGGAGCAGTTCGACAGGCTCGTGCGCGGGAGGACGGACATCGTCGTCTGATCGAGTGTGCGTCGACGCAATGACCGGCGGTAGCGCAGCCGACTTTCGCGAAAGATGATACAAGCTAGCCTCCTCCGCGCGGCGAGGCCGGCTGAACTGAACTAATCCGGAGTTCCGGCAATCAGCCGTGAAGCAAGCCAGCTCATCAGAAAGGTCTTGAGCAGCGCCGACGGTCCACGCGGCGGTGCGGCGTCGGAGTTCCTGCTCGCCCTTGCGACACGTAGACTTCGACTGGCTCCAGACGATTAGGCGGAGATTCTGGCCGTCGAGCGGCTCCGGCACGAGCTCACGAAGGAAATGCGCGAGATCGCCATCGACGAACTTGCACCGATGTACAGAAAGCAACGCGCACGCTGCCGCCGGGTCACTGCGAGGCCTCAGTTTTGGACGGATAAGGCGCGGCGAAGGCAGCTTAACTCTGCCGATCATGCTTCAAGATACGAATTAGATTGAGAGCATTAGGTTTACGAGAAGGTGGCACCATACTGAATGCGTGCATTTCAAGGCTTAGCCAACACAAAAGTAAAGCGCCGCGCCAGCTACGACAGGCCCTCGATCTCGCCCTCGCGGTTCAGGCGGATGTGCGTCGACGCCGGGACCCGCGGCAGGCCAGGCATGGTGTTGACGCCGCCGCACAAGGCGACGACGAACCCCGCGCCCGCCGACAGCCGGACGTCGGTGACCGGCAGCGTGAAGCCGGTCGGCGCGCCGAGCAGCTTCTCGTCCGACGAGAACGAATAGGGAGTCTTTGCCATGCACACCGGCAAGCGGCCGAAGCCGGCGGCGGTGTAGCGCGCCAGCTCGGCCTCGACCCCCGGCCCGAACGTGACTTCGCCGGCGCGGTAGATGTCCTGTGCGACGGTACGGATCTTGTCGGCGAGCGGCAGCGTATCCGGATAGAGCAGCCGGAAGCTGGCGTACGGATCGCTGCTGTCGGCGAGCGCGGCAACGTCGTGGGCGAGCGCCGTCGCACCGGCCGCGCCATCGGCCCAATGCGTGCACAAATGCGCCGCGACGCCGAGTTCGGCGCGGCAGCGGTCGAGCAGGCGCGCCTGCTCCGCGGCGGTGTCGCTGCGGAAGGCATTGACCGCGACGACGACCGGAACGCCGAAGCGACGCAGATTCTCGACATGCCGGGCCAGGTTGGCGAAGCCGGCGTCGAGGGCGGCAAGGTTCTCGGTCGAAAGGTCGCCGTGCGCGACGCCGCCGTGCATTTTGAGCGCTCGGATGGTAGCGACGACGACCGCCGCGGCCGGGGCCAGCCCGGCGCTGCGGCACTTGATGTCGAAGAACTTCTCGGCACCGAGGTCGGCCCCGAAGCCAGCCTCGGTCACCGCAAACTCCCCCAGGCGCAGCGCGGCGCGGGTCGCGATCACCGAGTTGCAGCCGTGCGCGATATTGGCGAACGGCCCGCCGTGGATCAGCGCTGCGGTCCCGGCGATGGTCTGCACGAGGTTGGGCCGGATGGCATCCTTGAGCAGCACCGTCATCGCGCCCGCCGCGTCGAGGTCGGCCGCCGTCACGGGTTCGCGGCTGCGGGTCCGGCCGACCTGCATCCGCGCCAGCCGGGCTTCGAGGTCGTGGACGTCGTCGGCGAGACACAGCGCCGCCATCACTTCCGACGCGACGGTGATGTCGAAGCCGGACTCGCGCATCGGCCCGTTGCCGCCGTCGCCGAGCCCGATCGCGATGCTGCGCAGCGCCCGGTCGTTGGTATCGGTGACCCGCCGCCAGCTGACGCGGCGCGGATCGAGGCTGGTCGTGCCCCAATAGAGTGCGTTGTCGATCAGTGCCGCGAGCAGGTTGTGCGCCGCGGTGATCGCGTGGAAATCACCGGTGAAGTGCAGGTTGATCGCTTCCATCGGCAGCACCTGCACCTGGCCGCCGCCGGTCGCACCGCCCTTGCGTCCGAACACCGGACCGAGCGACGGCTCGCGTAGCGCGATGACCGCACGACGCCCGATCGCGTTCAGCGCATCGCCGAGGCCGACGGTGGTCGTCGTCTTGCCCTCGCCCGCCGGAGTCGGGCTGATCGCGGTAACGAGGATCAGCTTGCCGGGCGGTCGCGTCGCCAGATCGGCAAGACAGGCCGCCGACAGCTTGGCAATGTGGTGGCCGTACGGTTCGAGCGCGGCTTCGGCGATGCCGATCCCCGCTGCGATCTTGGCGATCGGTTGCAGCGCCGCGGCGCGCGCAATCGCGAGGTCGGTGCCAGCATCGGTCATTGCAGCAGTTGCCCGTTCACGATCTCGGTTGTCCCGTGAGTGACAGCACGAACCGGCAACCCCGGCGCAGTTCATCCGGAACGATCATTCCGCCGCCTGCAGCACCGGGCCGCGCTTGATCACCCAACGCCGGCGCGCCGGCACCCACCGGCGTCTCGAAGGCTCGACATCACCGCCGACCGTACACAGCACGACAGCGTGCGAGGAGAAGGCGAGATCTTCCGGCCCCCGGACGCGGCGCTCGCGCAGCTCGGTGAACAACGCACAGGAAATGCCGAGCGCCAGCCCGAACACCCCTGCCAGCGCGCCGATCAGCGGGATGTCGGGGAACGACGACTTGGTATCGGTAACGACGTCGCCGAACACCACGAGTCCGCTTTCGCTGATCGACGCCATCTGCTTCAGCGACAACAAGCTCTGCGCCGCGCTTCGCTGCAGCGCCAGACGCAGTGCGGCTTCACGTTGCAGCGCGGTAAACCGATCGTACGCCGCCTTGTGATCGAGGATATAACGCTGCTTGTCGCGGTACTTGGCTTCGAGCGCAGCAACTTCGGCCGTCGACAGCGAGACAAACTGGCTGCCGCTGGCACGCGCCATGGCCGTCTCGCGCGCGACGCTGCCCTGTAACCGTTCGCGTGCCTGCTGCAGCGATTTCAATTCGGGGTTCTGCGCGCCGAGCCGGTCGCCGAGGATGCCGAGGCCCTGGTCCATGTCGGCCAGTTGCGACTTGGCACGGACGACGCCCGGCGCCCCGCTGGCGGCCCGCATACCTTCGATCGTGCGGTTACCGCTCTGGCCATGCCGCGAGGTCAGCAGCGCCTGAATCTGTTCGAGCTCGACCAGATCCACCGATTCACGATGCGCATTGAGCAGGATGCCGTTCGCCTTCGCAAAATCGGCACTCGCCTGCTCGGCAGCCTTCAGTGCCGCCGCCGCTTTGACCTCGCGGTCGGCTGCCCACACGGCGGCACGATCGGCCATCGCGGCGCGGTTGGCGAGACTTTGCGCGATATAGGCCTGCCGCAGCAGGTCCGCGATGTGCGCGGCATAACTCGGGTCGGTGGCGCTATAACCAATTTCGAGAATGCCGCTGCCGCCGACCGTTTGGGCAAAAGTATTGTCGGCGATGCGCGCCGCCGCCCAGCGCCGCAACTCGCCGGTACCGCCGGTTTCGGTTTCCCATGCGGTGACGACGTTCGGATCGTTGAGCCAGCCGAGCTTGTCGACGACGAAGCCGGTGACTTCATATTCGCTGACCAAACGGATCTGGGTTCCGATGTAAGGCCCGATGCTGTGGTTATCGACGACCATGTACTGGTTGGGATCGGGGTTGAACAGGTCGAGCAGAACGCGGGCGCGGGCGGTGTACCGCTCGGGAAGCTGCCGAGCTGCCAGGACGGCGACGGCGACGGAGGTCAGCATCATCGCCAGGATGATCCAGCGCCACGCGAGCAGGACGCGCCAGAGTTGCTGCAGTGTCACCGCGCCCGCGCGCCGAGGTGACCGGCAACGAGGAAGAAGACGTTGCTGCCGTCGAGCCGGTCGGCGACCAGGGCCCCATCCTTGAAGATATGCGGCCGGTAGCCCAACGGCTGCAGCATATCGACGATCTCGGGCGTCGCGCTTTCGAGCAGGATGACCGGCTGCGCGGCCGCGATCGTCTGTAGACCGCCGCGCACCGCCCGGCCCTCGGTCCCTTGCGTGTCGAGCTTGACGATCGCCGGCCGCAGCTCGAAGCTGTCGAGGGTGCGAACCGTGATCGTCAGTTCTTCGCAGGTCAGCAGCGCCGGATCGAAGCGGTGAATGCGCTCGGGCGTCAGCCACGTCATCGCTTCGGCACGGTCCATCGACGCAAGCCCGTCGAAGATCCACTTGCGGTAGTGCGGCACGAACAGCATTTGTTCACCCGGCTCATCGGACAACGCGACGGGCTCGATCCGGACGGTATTGTCCAGCGCATATTCGCGGCTGAGCTTCGCCGCCAGCCGCAGATTGGGCTCGAATGCGACGATCGGATTGGTCCGCCCGACGGCGCGGAACGAGTCGATGCTCTGGCCGCGATTGGCCCCGATGTCGAGGATGTCACCATCGCCGATGGTCAAGTGCTTGAACGCCCGCCAGTCCTGGTCGTGCACCGAGCCGATCTGGCGCCGTACGAACCGCTCGGTATTGACGCGGGTATCCTGCAGGACGGCGAAATGCGTCTGCAAGTCGCGCAGTAGCTGCTTCATGCCAATATTGCCCCCGGGTGCTGCGGCAGTCCGGAATCGCGCGCCGGTTCCCGCTGCTTCGACCGCTGGTAACGCGCCAGCAGGGCGATCACAATTGCGACCGCGATATAGCCGAGCGTGTTGTTATAGTCTTCGGCGAGAACGCCTTTGATGATCACGTAATTAGCCAGCAGCAATGCGGTCGGGCCGGCCAGCTCGAGTTCGCGGTCGCTGGTCTGGAAATATAGTTTCAACGCGAGCCAGCCTGCCCACAGGAACGCCGCATAGGTTGCGATCATGCCGATAACACCGAACTCGAGCGCGGTCTTGAGATACTGGCTATCGATGGTCAACTGGCCACCTGGACTGCGGTAGCCGAGCACCATGCCTCCCGTGCCCGCGCCGTAGCCGAGAGGATTATGCAATATCTTGGGAATGCCCATATTCATCTGGTCGACACGCGCATCGTTGCTGCCCGCGTAACCCTCCGACCCGAAGACCATCGCATGCAGCGTATGGCTGGCGAAGATCACCCCCAGACCGATCGCGGCGAGAACCGGGATGGCGACGACGACGGCGGTCGACAGAAAGCTCGCGTTGCGGCGGCGCGTCCGCAGCGCCCAGATCAGCGCATAGCCGATATGCGCGATGATGAAGCCGATCTTGCCGAGCCGGGTATCCGTGAACAGGATATTGGGGATGATCAGCAGCCATGCCGCCGCCATCATCAGGCGGTGCTTGACCGTCTGCGCGGTGGCGAATCCGTGTAACACGAACGGCAGCACGAGGACCAGCAGTTCGGCGTAAATGAGCGACACCGAAAACGTGCTGTGCACCCGGTAAGTGCCGATGTAGTCGCGCTTCTGACTGCTGAAAATCGTGTCCAGCAACTGGTCGTTGTCGACCTTCAGGAACGAGGGAATGTGGCCTTCCCAGAACAGCTTCTGCTGATAGTGTTCGAGGAAGCCGAAGATCGACAACGTCACCACGATGATGATCATCGTCCGGATGAATCGCTGTACGCGTCCAGGCCGTCCAAACACGAAGCAACCGACGAGAAATGGCGCAGTCCAGTAGATTTGGTCGTTGATGAACTTTGCGGCCACCGTGAAAGGGCCCTGGCTGTAGAAGATCGGCAGTGCCTGGGTGGCAAGCTCGATCAGCAGCAAGGCCCAGACGACCCGCGACGCCTGCGCCGACGCGAGGAGTTCGCGTCGGAATACGCTCGATGTCGCCAGGCAGTAGAGCGCGATGACGAGTAGCACCAGCAGCGCGAGCCGTCCGGCGCTGAACCATGGCAAGCCGGGCAGCGCGATCGCGATGTAGGACGGCCAGAGATAATATAGGGCGACGAACCACGTGAACGCCGCCGTCAACGTCCGCTCGGGAAAGGCGGCGCGGTCGGGCAGCATCCACAGCGAGAGCAGCAGCAGTACGACGATCGGAATCATCGGCAAGACGATCAGCTGTTGCGGGAGATACGCCATCCCGACCCCGTAAAGCGCCGCGAGCGCCACGAGCAGGACCACGCGCAAGCCGCGCCGCCACAACGGCGGCGAATCGATCACCGCGCGGGTGTAGAGCGGTAGTGTCATCTGGTCGGCGCGCATCCGGTCCCTGCGTTGTCGCGATGCGCCGCTGTTAGCAGCTTGCCCGGCACGACAAAAGCCAAGTCTTGCAGTCGCTTGACGATTTGTTACGGGGTCAAGTTCCCCGGCGAGCTGTCGATCGATGGCTCAATCGTTGACTTGACGCTTGAAGAAACGCGGGATCGCGACGTCGTGATCGGGCTGCGCTTCGGGCTCCGGAGCGAGCGTCGGCTCGGGCGGCCGCGGCTTTGCCGGGCGGCTGAGATTCATCATCTTCTCGAACAGCGACAGCGGCCGCTCCTCCTCGACGGGGGCGGGCGCGCGCATCGGCGGCGGCGGCGCGGCGGGCGCTGCCGTCGGGGTAAAGCGGATAACGCTGGGCTCCCGTGGCAGATCGGGCTCGGTCGCCACGAGGTCCTCGAGGCTCAGGTCGAGCTCCTGCATCATCACGGGCTCGGGTTCAGGCAGCGTGATCTTCGGCTCGGCAACCGGAGCCGCTTCGACGCGCGGCTCGGGGCGGACTTCCTGACGGCCAACGGCCGCGGTTGGAAAGGCGCTCGCGGTGCCGCCGAAGCCGGTCGGGACACGGGTCGATGCCGCGGGCGTATAAGCGACCACGTCGATGCCGGTCGCGACGACCGAAACGCGCATCATGCCATCGAGGTCGGGATTGAAGGCGCTGCCGACGATGATGTTGGCATCGGGATCGACCATCTCGCGGATATGCGAGGCGGCTTCGTCGACTTCCATCAGGCGCAGGTCCTCGCCGCCGGTGATGTTGATGATGACGCCCTTGGCGCCGCGCATCGAGACTTCGTCCAACAAGGGGTTGGCGATGGCCTTCTCGGCCGCTTCGATCGCCCGGTTCTCGCCGCGGGCCTCGCCGGTGCCCATCATCGCCTTGCCCATTTCGGACATGACGGTGCGGATGTCGGCGAAGTCGAGGTTGATCAGGCCCGGCATGATCATCAGGTCGGTGATGCCGCGGACGCCCTGGTGCAGCACCTGGTCCGCCATGCCGAACGCCTCCTTGAAGGTCGTGTTGGCATTGGCGATCAGGAACAGATTCTGGTTGGGGATGATGATCAGCGTATCGACGTGCTTCTGCAGCTCGGCGATGCCCTCCTCGGCCGAGCGCATCCGGCGCAGACCCTCGAAAGCGAACGGCTTGGTGACGACGCCCACCGTCAGGATGCCCTTGTCGCGCGCGGCGCGGGCGACGACCGGGGCTGCACCGGTACCGGTACCGCCGCCCATGCCGGCGGTGATGAAGCACATGTGACAGCCGTCGAGCGCCGCGTCGATCTGGTCGATCGTCTCCTCGGCCGCCGCGCGCCCGATCTCGGGCCGCGAACCGGCCCCGAGGCCTTGCGTGATCTTCAGCCCGAGCTGGATGCGGGTTTCGGCGGTGCTGATCGAAAGGCTTTGCGCGTCGGTATTGGCGACGACGAAGTCGACCCCCTGGAGCTTGCTGTTGATCATGTTGGTGACCGCGTTGCCGCCAGCCCCGCCGACGCCGATGACGACGATTCGCGGCTTGAGCTCGGTCAGCTCGGGGCGGGTAAACTCCATCATCTCGTATCTCCCTTTACCGCTGCATACTATGTCTGGTGTCAATCGTCCAAGGAATCACAAGCTCGATTTCAATTTATCCACCGTATTCCGCCACCAGCCGGTCTCGTTGCGGGCGAGCTTGCCGCGTCCTTCGGAACGGGGCACATTCCACAGGTCGGGCACGTCGGCAGCAGCGAACAGCGCAAGGCCGGTGAGTGTCGCAAAGGCGCAGCCCGACTGGGCATCGGGAACGCCCGTCAGCCCGCGCGGGCGGCCGAGCCGGACGTTCTTGCCGAGCACGCCCTGCGCGAAGTCGCCGATCGCCTTCATCTCGGCACCGCCGCCGGTGAGCACCACCTGCCGCGCCTGCGGACCGGCGAAATCGAGCGCGATCAGCTGCTTCGCGACCTCGCCGAACAGCAGGTCGAGCCGGTGGCGGATCACCGCGATCAGTTGCGCCTTGGGTACCCGTACCGGCTCGGCGCTGTCGTCGTCGCTGATCGGCGGCACCTCGATGATGTCGTGATTGTCCTTCTGCGTCGTGATAGCCGCGCCGTGCAGCGTCTTCAGCCGCTCGGCGTGGACCCGCCGGGTCGCGAAATTGCTGGCGATATCGGTGGTGATGTCGCCCGCGCCCATCGGTACCGACGCGACGCCGACCAGCTGTCCACCCGCGTGGACGGCGATGGTGGTCAGCCCCGCACCGATCTCGACCAGCGCCACGCACAGCTCGCGTTCCTCGCGCGCCAGCACCGCCAGGCTCGACGCGGCGGGCGAAGCGACGATCGTGCGGACGCCCAAATGCGCGCTGCGGACGACAAGGTCGAGATTGAGAATCGGCGGGCGGTCGGCGGTGACGATGTGAACGTCCATGCCGAGCCGGTCGGCATGGAAACCGACCGGGTTCGCGACACCGGTCAACCCGTCGATGGTGTACAGCGCCGGCTGCGCGTGGAGCACGGTACGATTGCCGGGATCGATCCGCGCGCGGCCTGCCGCGAGCAAGGTCGTCATATCCGCAGAAGTGACCTTGTGCCCGGCGATGTCGATCTCGACGCTTTCGACGGCGCTGCGCAAGCTGCCCGCCGACAGGTTGACGTAGACGTCCTCGACCTGCACCCCGGCGTTCCGCTCGGCCTGGTCCATTGCGGCGCGGATCGCGCCTTCGGTCTTTTCCATGTCGGCGACGAGCCCGCGGCGGAGTCCGTCGCAGCTGCGCTGGCCGACGCCGATGACGCGCGGGTCGGCACTGCCCTCCGCCGAAGTGCCGCCGGTCATGACGATCATCGCGGCGACCTTCGAGGTGCCGACGTCGAGCAGGGCAACGGTACGCTCGCGGCCGGAGCGTTCGCGTGGCGGCTTGACCGCGTTCAAATCGTCAGCTCCTTGACCGGCGGCACCGCCGCGGTCGCGCTGCCGGTTCGGACGGTGATCCGCCCCGGCAGGCGCATATCGAAACGCGCAAAGCCCTTGCCGAGCAGCCCGCCGCTGCGGTCGAGCGCTTCGAATTTGGTCATTGCCGTCGCCGCTGCAAGGCTGCCCTCGGGCAGCGCCAGCGTCTCGCCCGACCGGAAGCGCAGGTCCCACCGCCGCTCGCCGACCAGCGTCGCGGCATCCACCGCGGCCCCGGCACGGGGGTAATGCGCCAATAGCGCCAGCAGCTCGTGGACCTGCAGATTGGCCCCCGGACCGACGACCAGTGGCAACCGGGCGAAGCGGCTCAGCCGCTCGTCGGTGAGCAGCGCGCCGGTACGGTCGATGGCGTAAAGCCGGTGATGGTGCTGCCACAGCGCCACCGGCACGCGCTCGGTGATCCGCACGACCAGTGTATCGGGCAGCCGCCGGGTGACGCTGGCGTCGGCGACCCACGGCAGGGCGTTAAGCCGCGCGCGCACCGCATTGAGGTCGACCGCCAGCATCGAGTTGGTTTCGCCTTCGAAGGCGGCAGCATAGATCCCGAGCCTGGCGCTATGGACGACGCCGCCGACCTCGACGTGGCGAACCTCGAACCCGGCGCGGGCGGCGGCGTGCGTCGTCGCCTGCCACCAGCGCTGCGGATAGCCGAACACCCATAGCCCGAGCAGCGTCGCGATCAGCAGCAGCCCCCCGAACAGCGACGCCAGTTGCCGCCGCAGCCGCACCGGCGCGACCGGCAACCGGACCAGCCGGGGCGGGGCAGGCCGCGACTTGGCGGGGCGGCGTGTGGTCGAGACGCCGCGGCGGAGCGCGACGGTGCTCATGCGGCCGCCGCCAGCAGGCACGCGACCAGCGTGTCATAGTCGATGCCGCGATAGCGCGCCTGTTCGGGGACGAGGCTGAGCGGGGTCATGCCAGGCTGGGTGTTGACCTCGAGCAGGTATAGTCCGGCCTCCCCCTGCGCCGGATCGTAGCGGAAATCGGACCGCGAGACACCGCGGCAACCCAGCGCCCGATGCGCACGCAGCGCGACGTCGAGCGCCGCGGCGGTAATTTCGGGCGGCAGTTCGGCGGGGCAGATGTGCACGGTCAGCCCGTCGGTGTATTTCGCGTCATAGTCATAGAAGCCCTGCACCGGCTTGAGTTCGGTCACCGCCAGGGCCTCGTCGCCGAGCACCGCCACGGTCAGCTCGCGCCCGGCGATGAAAGGTTCGGCGAGCAGTTGCGCGAACTGCTGCCAGGGGCCCGCCGCATCGCGCCCGATCGGGTGGCCGTAGTTCGAACCGTCGGTGACGATCGCGACGCCGACACTCGAGCCTTCGTTCACCGGCTTCAACACATAGGGGCGCGGCAGCGGATCCGCATCGAACAGGCTGCTCGACGCTACTATGGTCCCCTCGGGCATGCGGATACCGAGCGGTGTCAGCAGGCGCTTGGTCTGCTGCTTGTCGATCGCGATCACCGATGCGGCGAGCCCCGAGTGCGTGTATTTCAGCCCCATCAGGTCGAGCAGGCCCTGCACCGTCCCATCCTCGCCGGGCGTGCCGTGCAGCGCGTTGAAGACGACGTCGGGACCGGCGGCGGCCAGCCGCTGGGCAATGTCGCGCGCCATGTCGATGGTGGTGACCTGGTGCCCGAGCCGGGTCAGCGCCGCGGCGATGCCCGCACCGCTGGTCAGCGACACCTCGCGCTCGGCCGACCAGCCGCCCATGAGCACCACGACGCGCATCAGGCGACGCCCATCCGGGCGATCTCCCATTCGAGCGCGATGCCCGAATGCGCGCGGACCCGCGCGCGGACTTCCTCGCCCAGCGCCTCGATGTCGGCGCTGGTCGCGTCACCGGTATTGAGCAGGAAATTGGTGTGCTTTTCCGACACTTGCGCGCCGCCGCGGCGCAGCCCGCGGCAGCCCGCGGCATCGATCAGCGTCCACGCCTTGTGCCCGGCAGGATTCTTGAAGGTCGAGCCGCCAGTGCGCGACCGCAGCGGCTGCGAGGCTTCACGCTCGGCGGCGATGCGGGCCATCTCCGCGGCGATGGCGGTGCGGTCGCCGGGGGTGCACTCGAACAGCGCCTCGACGACGACGGCCCCGGCGGGCAGCGCCGAGTGGCGGTACGCGAAGCCGAGGTCAGCGGCGCCGAGCACGGCGACACGGCCATCGCGAGCGACCACGGTGGCCTCGACCAGCACCGCGGCGACATCGCGGCCGTAGGCTCCGGCGTTCATCGCGACCGCCCCGCCGACGGTGCCCGGGATACCGCGCAGGAACTCGAGCCCGGCGAGGCTCGCATCGCGGGCCGCGCTGGCGACGGTGATGCCCGTCGCCGCGGCACCGGCGCGGACGCGGGTACCCTCGATTTCGACCCGGGCGAAGGCCTTTGGAAGGCGGATCACGACGCCGGACACGCCGCCATCGCGGACGATCAGGTTCGAGCCGACGCCGACAGGAAAGGTAGGCGTCGCCGACGGTAAGTCGTGCAGGAACGCGCTCAGGTCATCGACGTCCGCGGGCCGGACCAGCCATTCGGCCGCCCCGCCAGTGCGGAACCAGATGAAATCGGCGAGACTGGCGTCGGCAACGCAAGCGCCACGCAGCGCCGGCATGGCGACCCGCGAGGCGACCATGGTCGTCATCCCCGAGCCGCCTCGATCGCGCCCGTGAGCCCCGCCGCCCAGCGCGTGATGTCGCCGGCGCCGAGGCACACCACCATGTCGCCTGGCACCGCCAGCCCGGCGAGCTGCACCGCGAGGTCGTCCGCGCCGCTCGTCGTCAGCACCGAGCGGTGCCCCGCGCGGCGCAGCCCCAGCGCCAACGCGTCGCTGTCGATGCCGTCGATCGGGGCTTCGCCCGCGGCATAGACCGGCGCGACCACCACGACATCGGCATCGTTGAAGGCGGTCTGGAACTCGCCCATCAGCGACTGCAACCGGGAGAAACGATGCGGCTGGACGACGGCGATCACCCGCCCCGCGGCACCCTCGCGCGCCGCCGACAGCACCGCGCGGATCTCGACCGGATGGTGGCCATAGTCGTCGATGATCGTCACACCGCCGGTCTCGCCGACCTGCGTGAAGCGCCGCTTGACCCCGCCGAAGCGCGCGAAACCGCTGCGGATCGCAGCGTCGTCGATACCGAGCTGGTCGGCGACGGCGATCGCCGCGAGCGCATTCTGGACGTTGTGACGGCCCGGCATCGGCAGCATCAGGTCGACGATGCGGCGCTCGTGGCCGAGCCGGTCGCGCAGCACCACCTCGAAATGGTTGCCGCCGGACACCGGCTGCACGTTCTCGCCGCGTACATCGGCTTGCGCGGCGAAGCCGTAGGTGACGATGCGGCGGTCCTGGACGCGCGGCAGCATCGCCTGCACCTCGGGGTGGTCGAGGCACAGGATGCCCGCGCCGTAGAACGGCACCTGCTCGACGAAGGCGACGAACGCGTCTTTGACGCGCTCGAAGTCGCCGTAATGGTCGAGGTGCTCGGGATCGATATTGGTGACGACGCCGATGGTGCCGCCGAGCCGCAGGAAGCTGCCGTCGCTCTCGTCCGCCTCGACAACCATCCACTCGCCCGCCCCCAGCCGCGCGTTCGAGCCATAGGTGTTGATGATGCCGCCGTTGATTACCGTCGGGTCGAAACCGCCGGCGTCGAGCAGGGCGGCAACCATCGAGGTGGTCGTCGTCTTGCCGTGCGTGCCGGCAATCGCGACGGTCGATTTCAGCCGCATCAGTTCGGCCAGCATCTCGGCGCGGCGGACGATGGGAATGCGCCGCTCGATGGCACGCTCGACTTCGGGATTGCCGCGCTTGATCGCGGTCGAGGTGACCACGACCGCCGCCTCGCCAAGATTGTCGGCGTCATGTCCGATGAACACCGCGATGCCCTTGTCGCGCAGGCCCTGCACGACATAGCCTTCCGCCACATCGGAGCCCTGGACGGTATAGCCGAGATTGCACATCACCTCGGCGATGCCCGACATGCCGATGCCGCCGATGCCGATGAAGTGGATCGTACCGAATTCACGGCTGAAGTTGGCGGTGCTGGTCATGGGGCGTTCGTGGCAAGGAGGGCGACCGCCAGATCGGCGAGCCGCGCGCCCGCGTCGGGACGTCCGACGGTCTTAGCGGCAGCCGCGGCATTTGCCAGCGCTTCGGGCACCGACATCGCGATTATCGCCGCGGTCAGCGCCAGCGGGCTGAAATCCGGCTCGGCGAACAGCGCGCCCGCCCCGGCGGCAAGAAATTCCTCGGCGTTGGCGGTCTGGTGATCGTCGGTCGCCGCCGCATACGGCACGAGGATCGCGGCGCGCCCGATCACCGCGAGCTCGGCCATCGTCGACGCACCCGAGCGCGCAATCACCAGATGTGCCGCCGCGATCCGCGCGGGCAGGTCGGGCAGATAGCTGGCGACCTCGGCCTCGACGCCCGCCGCGGCATAGGCGGCGCGGACCGCGTCGAGGTCCTCGGGGCGGCCCTGGTGAACGATGTCCAGCCCGGCGCGACGTTTCGACGACATCATCTCGATCGCCGCGGGGACGACATTCGACAGGATGCTCGCGCCCTGGCTGCCGCCGGTGATCAGCAGCCGCAGCGGCTCGCCCGGCAGCGGCGGCACGAACGGCTGCGCCCCAAGCGCGACGACCTCGGCGCGGACCGGGTTCCCGATGACCACGGTCTTTAGCGCGTCACGCGGCGACAGCCGGCGAGTATTCGTGAAGCTCGCCGCGATGCGCATGGCGCGGCTGGCGAGCAGCCGGTTGCTGCGGCCGAACACGGCATTCTGCTCGTGCATGATCGCCGGGCGGCCGAGCGCGAACGCCGCGAGCAAGGCCGGAACTGCCGGGTAGCCACCGAAGCCGATGACGGCGGCGACGTTTTCGGTCGCCATGAACCGGATCGCCTCGCGACGGCCGCGCGCGACGATGCGCAGCGCGCGCAGCCACGCCAGCGGGTTTCGCCCGCTGACGCTTGTCGAGGCGACCAGCCGCGTTTCGATACCGTCGAACAATCCCGGAAAGCGCAATCCCCGCGCGTCGCTCATCAGCACGACGCGGTGGCCGCGCGCGATCAGTTCGCCCGCCAGCACCGAGGCGGGCACCATATGCCCGCCGGTGCCTCCGGCCGCGAGGACGAAAACGCTCACGCGGCGCGGGCCTGCAGGGCGTAGGGCGAGGACTTCAGATACGGATTGCGCCGGGTCAGCGCGAGCAGCAGCCCCATGCCGATCGACAGCGCCAGGAACGACGAGCCGCCGTGGCTGACGAACGGCAGCGTCATGCCCTTCGACGGCAGCAGCTTGAGATTGACCGCCATGTTGATCGCCGCCTGCAGCCCGAACTGCGCGACCAGTCCCGCGCCCGCCAGGAACACGAACGGCTCCTGCTCGTCGAGCAGGCGCAGCAGCACGCGCACGACGATGGTGAGATAGAGCAGCGCCACCATGAAGCAGGCGATCGCGCCGAACTCCTCGCCGATCACCGAGAAGATGTAGTCGGTGTGCGCCTCGGGCAACCGGAACTTCATCTGGCCTTCGCCGGGACCGGCGCCGAACATCCCGCCCGACATGAAGCAATCGAGCGCGCGGTCGATCTGGAAAGTGTCGCCGGTGCCCTTGATGAAGTGGTCGATACGCAGCGCGACGTGATCCGACGTCAGATACGCCAGCCCCATGCCGCCCGCCGCGGTGCCGATCAGCGCGGCGACGATGGTGACGCTCATGCCGGCAAGCATCGCCTGACACATCCATACCGCGAAGAACAGCACCGCCTGACCGAAGTCGGGCTGTTTGATCAGCAGCGTGCCGACCACCAGCAGCAGCCCGAACGACAGCGGCATGACGGGCACCGTCGCATCCTCGAAGCGCACCGCGAGCAGCCACGCGGTGGTGACGATGAACACCGGTTTCAGGAACTCCGATGGCTGGAACTGGAAGCCCGGCAGTGCGATCCAGCGCACCGCGCCGTTGGTCTCGACCCCGATGAATGGCACCGCGAACAGCGCCAGCAGGAACAGCGCGGTCCCGCCGATCGCCAGCCGCTTCGCCCACACCGGCGGCAGCATCGAGACGCCGAGCATCACCGGCACCCCGGCCGCGACCCACATCAGCTGGCGCTTGAGGTAGAACAGGTCGCCGATGTGCAGCGAGCCGCCCGAATAGCGATGCGCCGCAGCGGGCGACGCGGCCGCCACCGCGATGACGCCGAAACCGATCAGCACCAGCACCAGCGTCAGCAGTAGCTTGTCGATCGTCCAGAACCAGCGCCCGACCGGCGACTGGCTGTTGCGCGATAGCGTCTTCATGGCAGCGCCCCCACGAGCTCGACGAAGGCGCGGCCCCGCGCCTCGTAATCGGTGAACTGATCGAACGACGCGCACGCCGGCGACAGCAGCACCGTCTCGCCGGGCTGCGCGGCGGCGGCGGCGTCGCGCACGGCAACGTCGAGCGTCCCCGACTGGTGAAAAGGGACCTTGCCCGCCAGCAACCGCCCGAACAGCGGCGCGGCATCGCCGATCAGATAGGCGGCGCGGACATGCGGCAGGTGCGGCAGGCAGGCGTCGAGTTCGTCGGTCTTCGCCAGCCCGCCGGCGATCCAGTGAACGTGCGGGTAGGCGGCGAGCGCCGGCGCGGTCGAGTCGGCATTGGTCGCCTTGCTGTCGTTGACGTAGAGCACGCCGCCGGTCTCACGGACGCGCTCCATCCGGTGCGGCAGGCCGGGGTAGGTGCGGAGGGCGGCATCGATATAATCGACGTGCACGCCTAGCAACGCTGCCGTCGCACTCGCCGCAGCAGCATTCTGACGATTGTGCGGCCCTTGTAGAGTCGGCCAAGTCGCCTGTTCTTTTAGTCTGTCCCAGACAATATGTATCTGTGTCCTTCGTGACAGCTCGCGTGTCGCGATCTCCCAAACCACTTGATCGTCGGGGTTTGCGACAATCTCGTGGTCGGCCGTTTGCATCTCGAACAGCCTTCGCTTGGCCGAGACATACGCCGCCATCGTGCCATGCCGGTCGAGATGGTCGGGCGTAATGTTGAGCAGCACCGCGACATCGCAATCGAGTGTCTGCGTGATCTCGAGCTGGTACGATGACAGTTCGAGCACATACACCCCGCCTTCCGGCAGCGGTGCCTGTGCCAGTATCGGCAGCCCGATGTTGCCGCCCATCAGCGACGGCACGCCCGCGGTCTGCAGGATATGGTGGACCAACGCCGTCGTCGTCGACTTGCCGTTGGTGCCGGTGATGCCGACGACCTTGTGCGGCGGCAGCCCGGCGCGGGCCTGCGCGAACAGTTCGATGTCGCCGATGACGGGGATGCCCGCGGCCTCGGCGGCGACGAACAGCGGCGCGCTGTGCGGCACGCCGGGTGAGACGACGAGCGCGTCGAGGCTGCTCAGATCGAAGCCGTTGAGGTCGGTCAGCGGCCCGTCGAAGCCGGCGCGCGCGGCTTCGACGTCGTCCCACGCGAACACGTCAGCGCCGCTCGCGGCTAACGCTGCAACCGTCGCACGCCCGCTCCGCGCGAGGCCGTAGACGCCGTAGCGCTTGCCCGCGAAGGCGCGTGCGGTGATCACCGCAGCTTCAACGTCGCCAGCCCCGCCAGCGCCAGCATGAACGAGACGATCCAGAAACGGATCACCACGGTCGACTCGCTCCAGCCGAGATGCTCGAAATGATGATGCAGCGGGGCCATCCTGAAGACGCGCTTCCCCGTCGTCTTGAAGCTGATCACCTGGACGATGACGCTGACCGTTTCCAGCACGAACAGCCCGCCGATCAGTACCAGCACGATCTCGTGGTCGGTGACCACCGCAACGGTACCGAGCGCGCCGCCGAGCGCGAGGCTGCCGGTATCGCCCATGAACACCGCGGCGGGCGGCGCGTTGAACCACAGGAAGCCGAGGCAGCCGCCGATCAGCGCGCCGACGAACACCGCGAGCTCGCCCGCGCCGGGCACATGATGGATGCCGAGATAGTCGGCGAACTTGATGTTGCCCGCGAGATAGGCGATCACCCCGAAGCTGAGCGCGGCGATCACCACCGGCATCGTCGCCAGCCCGTCGAGCCCGTCGGTCAGGTTCACCGCGTTGCCGAACCCCGCGATGATGAACGCGCCGAAGGCGATGTAGAACAAGCCGAGCGGGATGCCGGTATCCTTCAGGAAGGGCAGGTACAGCGTGTGCCCGGTACGGGTCGAGATGTACCACACCGCCAGTCCCGCGATGCCGAACTCGAGCGCCAGCCGCAGCCGCCCCGAGACACCCTTCGCCGAGCGTTTCACCACTTTGTCGTAATCGTCAAGGAAACCGATCGCGCCGAAGCCGAGCGTCACAGCCAAGCACGCCCAGGTGAAGCCGTCGCTGACGTCCATCCAAAGCAGCGTCGACAGCGTCATCGAGATCAGGATCATCAGGCCGCCCATCGTCGGCGTGCCCTTCTTGGTCAGCAGGTGCGAGGCCGGACCGTCGCTGCGGATCGGCTGGCCCTTGCCCTGCTTGGTCCGCAGCCAGGCGATGAAGCGCGGCCCGATCAGCAGTGCGATGGCGAGCGCGGTCACCACTGCCGCGCCGCTGCGGAAGGTGATGTAGCGGAACAGGTTGAGGACGCCTTCGAAGTGCGTCATCCGGGCGAACAGGAAGATCACCGCATGCGCTCCTCGATCAGCCCGGAGACGACGGTGCCGAGCTTGACGTTGTTCGAGCCCTTGACCAGCAAAACATCGTCGGCGGCAAGCTCGCTCTCGATCAGCGTGAGTGCGGCGGCCGCATCGTCGACGAGCACTGTGCTGGTCCGCAGCCGCAGCACGTCCGCGAGCGGGCGCATCGCCGCCCCGACGAGCACCGCACGCGCCACGCCTGCGGCCTCGATCGCCGGCGCGAGCCCGGCGTGGAACGCCTCCGAGCCACGGCCCAGTTCGCCCATCGCGCCGAGCAGCGCCAACCGCCGCCCGCGGCGCTCGGGGGCGATGCCGCCGAGTACGCCGAGCGCCGCCGCCATCGAGGCCGGATTGGCGTTGTAGCTTTCGTCGATGACGACCGCGGTGCCGTCGCTGCGCTGCACCCGCCGCCGCGCGCCGCGGCCGGGCAGGTCGCTCAGTTCGGCGAGCGCCAGCCCCGCCAGCGCGAGGTCGCCGCCCGCCGCGTGGACCACCGCCAGCACGCCGAGCGCGTTGTTGAGCCAGTGCCTGCCCGCCATGCCGACCTTGAAGATCAGCCGTTCGTCGAACACGTCGGCGCTGGCGGTCGTACAGTCGGGGAGTAGCGCGAAGTCACGCGCGCGCACGTCGGCACCGGCGCCAAATCCAAAGGTGATGATCCGGTCGGCATGGGGCCTGGCGTGGGCGATCAAACGCTCGCGGTGCTCGCTATCATAGGGGATCACCGCCGTGCCGCCGGGCTCGAGTCCGGCGAAGATTTCGCCCTTGGCGTCGGCGATGGCGGCTTCGTCGGCAAAGAATTCGGCGTGCGCGCTGGTCACCCAGGTGATCAGCGCGATGTGGGGGCGCACCAGACGGGTCAGCGCCGCCAGCTCGCCGGCATGGTTCATGCCCATCTCGAACACGCCGAAGCGGCTGTCCGCGGGCATACGGGCGAGGCTGAGCGGGACGCCGGTGTGGTTGTTGTACGACTTGACCGAGGCATGGACGTCATCGGGTGCGGTCCGGCCGAGCGCGAGCCGCAGCGCCTCCTTGACGCCGGTCTTGCCGACGCTGCCAGTCACCCCGACGATCGTCGCGTCGGTGCGGGCGCGGGCGGCCATTGCCAGCGCGTTCAGCGCCGCCATGGTGTCGGGTACTAGAACATGCGGCGCTTCGACCGGCTGACTGACCAGCAGCCCCGCCGCGCCGCGGTCGAGCGCCGACGATATAAAGCGATGCCCGTCGTCGTGCTCGCCGGTCAGCGCGACGAACAGCTCGCCGCCGATCACCTCGCGCGAGTCGAAGGTGACGTTGTCGGCCTCGAAGGCTTCGGACAGCACCCCGCCGGTCGCCGCGGCAATATCGGTTCCGGTCCACAACGGGGCAAAATTGCTCACCCCGCACACTCGCGTGCGACGCCGACGTCGTCGAACGGCAGCACGCGGTCACCGACGATCTGCCCTTGCTCGTGGCCTTTGCCGGCGATGAGCACGACGTCGTCGGGGCCGCTCGCGGCAATGGCGGCGGCGATCGCCGCGCGCCGGTCGCCGATCTCGGTTGCGCCATTGGCTGCCGCCATGATCGCAGCGCGGATCGCGGCGGGAGCCTCGCTGCGGGGGTTGTCGTCGGTAACGGTCACCACGTCGGCGAACTGGACCGCGACCGCGCCCATCTCGGGGCGCTTACCGGTATCGCGGTCGCCGCCGGCGCCGAACACCAGCCGCAGCTTGCCCCTGGTGTGCGGCCGCAGCGCCTCGCACGCGGCGCGCACGGCATCGGGGGTGTGCGCGTAATCGACATAGACCGGCGCACCCGAGCGGGTGATCACCGCACGCTCGAGCCGTCCGCGCACCGGTACCAGCCGCGCGCAGTTCGCGAGCGTCGTCGAAGGTATGCCGCCGGTCGCCAGCACCAGCCCCGCCGCGACCAGTGC
This sequence comes from Sphingomonadaceae bacterium, assembly GCA_031421275.1. Lineage (GTDB taxonomy): Bacteria > Pseudomonadota > Alphaproteobacteria > Sphingomonadales > Sphingomonadaceae > Polymorphobacter_B. The sequence continues at coordinate 50,806 of JANOOK010000043.1, read as the reverse complement.
ATTTGCTGCCTGATAGGCCCCGATCAACGGCAGCTCGACCTTATACGCCTCCGCATCGACGAGCAGGTCGAGCGTCTGGCCGAGCTGCGTCGGCGTCCGGCGCACCAGCGTGATCCCGGCTCCCGCCGCACCGACGGTGAACAGGTCGAGCCCGCGCGCCTGTGCGGCGGCGATCACCCGCGCGCTCCACTCGCCGTCGTCGGCCCAGACGACCGCGGTCCCGTTCGCGTCGACGACCTCGGTGAACAGTCGCAGCTTGGCGGCGAAATAGGCCTCCATGCCGTCGTGGTAATCGAGGTGGTCGCGGCTGAGATTGGTGAATGCCGCCGCCGCGACCGGCAGGCCTTCGGTGCGGTACTGCGCCAGCCCGTGGCTCGAGGCCTCGAAGCTGACGTGGGTCAGCCCCTCGCGCTGCAGCCCGGCCATGTTGGCGAGGAAGGTCACCACGTCGGGCGTCGTCAGCCCGGTGGCGATGCGGTCGTGCGCGGTGGTGACGCCGAGCGTGCCGATGCTGGCGGCGTTACAGCCGGCAAGCTGCCACAGCTGCCGGGTCAGTTCGGCGGTCGAGGTCTTGCCGTTGGTCCCGGTCACCGCCACCGTGGTCGGCGGGAACGGCCCGAAGAAGGCGGCGGCGAGCTTCGCGAAGCGGCGGCGCGGTTGGGCATCGGCGACGTGCAGCGCGCCGCGAACGCTCGCTTCGGGCCGCGCGACGACCGCGATCGCTCCCGATGCGACCGCCGCCTCGATATAGTCCTCGCCGTTGACGCGCGCGCCGGCGAACGCCCCGAAGATCGTGCCCGGCGCAACCTTGCGGTGATCGAGCGCGAAGCCGGTCACTTCGGCAGCGCCGTAGGCGTCGTCAGCAGCAGCGCCGTCGTCGACGAGGTCGCTCAGCCGCATGGCAACGGTGCGGTCATGCCTGCATCAATCCTTGGTCGGGGCGTTGGCGACGAGCGCGAGGATACCGCTGATGTCGATATCGCGCGACAGGTCGGGCTGAACGCCGAGCAGCGGCCCGATGCGCGTCACCAGCTTGTCGACGATCGGGGCGGAGACCATGCCCGCGGTCGAGAAGCCGCCGGTTTCCCTGGTGCCGTGCGGGGCGTCGAGCAGCGCGATGACGACATAGCGCGGCGCGTCCATCGGGAACGCCGCGGCGAAGGTCGAGACGTTGACGTGCTTTTCATAGCGCCCGCCCAGCTGTTTCTCGGCCGTGCCGGTCTTGCCGCCGACGCGGTAGCCGGCGGCGTTCGCCCGACGCCCGGTTCCCGAGGTCACCACCATCCGCAGCAGCGCCCGCATGGTGTCGGAGGTTCTCTCCGAGAAGATGCGCTTGCCCGCCGCCGCATGGCCGGGCTCGACCCGCAGCAGCGTGGCGGGGCGAAAGATGCCGCCATTGACCACCGTCGCGTAGGCCGTCGCAAGGTGCAACGGCGTCACCGCGATGCCGTGGCCGAAGCCGACCGTCATCGTCGCAACCTCGCCCCAGTTGTTCGACGCCGGATACAGCGTGTGGCCGCGCTCGAGCAGTTCGCCGCTGACCGGCGACAGGAAGCCGAGCTCGTCGAGATAGGCGCGCTGGCGGGTCGCGCCGAGCTCGGCCGCCATATGCGCGGTACCGATGTTCGATGAGTGAATGAAGATTTCGGGAACCGTCGCCCATTTGCGGAGCTCGTGGCCGCGGTCGTCGTGGATGGTGAACCGGCCGATATGGATCGGCGCGGTCGCATCGTATTTCTGATCCATCGAATGGATCAGCCCCGAATCGAGCATCATCGCGATGGTCAGCGTCTTGAACGTCGAGCCGAGTTCGTAGACGCCGAGCGTGGCGCGGTTGAACTTCGAGTCGTTGTCCGAATGCCCCGCCGCATTGGGGTTGAAGGCCGGAAACGAGGCGAGCGCGATGACTTCGCCGGTGTGGACGTCCATGACGACGCCCGCCGCGCCGATCGCGCTGAATTTTGCCATCGCCGCGCCGAGTTCGCTCTCGAGCGCCTGCTGGACGCGGCTGTCCATCGCGAGGAATACCGGCTGGCCGCGCGTCGCGGGCTTCGACAGCCGCGAGTTCAGCGCCAGCTCCATGCCGTACTTCCCGTGGCCGTCGATATCGGTGTAGCCGAGCACGTGCGCGCCGAGGTCGAGGTTGGGGTAGAGCCGCTCGGGTTCGCGTTCGAGCGTGATCGCCGGCTCGCCGAGGTCGTTGATGCGCTTCGCCTGCGCCGGCAGGACGCGCCGGTCGAGATAGCGGAACGCGCCCGGGTGAACGAGCTCGGCATAAAGCTGCTCGGGCGTCTTGTCGGGCAGGATCGCCGCCAGCGACTGCGCCAGCGCATGCGGCTCGCCAACCAGGTGCCGCGGCGCCACCGCGATCGCATAAGCATCGAAAGTGCGCGCCAGCTCGACGCGATTGCGGTCGTAAATGTCGGCGCGCAGCGGCGTCAGCGCGCTGAACACCGCCGGCGCCGTCATCGGGCGTTCGTGCAGGATGACGAGGTCGGCGAGTCGCAACCCGATCAGCCCGATGCCGGCGATGAACAGCAGCATGCCGATCATCAGCCGCTGCCGCGCCCGCGCCAGCGCCGCCTGCCGTTGCCCGGCAAGCGGCGGCGCGGCGGCGCGGCGCGCGAAGCTGGCAGGAGCGGCGGCGGTCACCGCAGCGTGTAACTCGCGCGCGTCACATGCTCCTGCGCCGCGGCGGCGGCGAGCTGCCCTCCCAGCGTGGCGTCGAGCCCGATACTGGGCGGCGGCGTCGGTTCGGCGGTCGCGACGACGACCGGCTTGGGCGCGTGATGAGCGGAAGCTTTCGCAAGGCCGCCTGCCGACGCCGTGGACGCGCTACTCTTCGTCGCAAGTCCCTCGTGAAGGCGGTCTGGCCGCGGCTGACGATCGACAGTCTGGGTCGTCTGGAAAGCGACCTGCTGAATCGCGGAACCCGTTCGCGGCGGCGCGTGCGCTGCCGTGAAGCGCACCGCCGGGGCGGCGGCATCCGCCGGCCGCGTGTAGGTTGCCAGCACCAGCGGGCTATCGATGAACTGGTTCGGCTTCGGCGGTGCGAGCGCCAGCACCTGCTCGTTCCAGCGCTGCAACTCCGGCAGCCGCGCGCGGGTCCGCAGCTCGGCCTGCAGCATCCGGATGTCGTTGCTGTCGGCGAAGATTTGCGCGCGCACCTTGTCGATGCCGGTGCGCTCGGCCGCGACATGCAGCGACACCGCGTAGAATGCCATTGCCGAACTCAGCGCGAGGCCGACGAGCGCGGCCGATCCGAAACTGGTTTTCATGAACCTCTCCAGGCAGGTGCGGTGGTGCGGGTGGCGGCGCGCAACGTCGCCGACCGCGCGCGGGGATTGGCGGCAAGCTCGGCCTCGCCGGGGCGGACCGGCTTCGCGGGCTTGTCGAACGTCGGCGCGGGCGCGTCGGTATGCAGCGGCAGGTGACGCGACCCGGCGGGTTCGCTGCCCGAGCGGGCGCGCAGGAACGACTTGACCGCGCGGTCTTCGAGGCTGTGGAAGCTGACCACTGCGAGCCGCCCGCCGGGGCGCAGCAGGCGCTCGGCCGCGCGCAGTCCGGCATCGAGCTCGCCGAGCTCGTCGTTGACGTAGATGCGCAGTGCCTGGAACGTCCGCGTCGCCGGGTCCTTGCCGGTCTTCGAGATCCCGCAGACGCTGCGGACCAGAGCCGCCAGCTGCGAGGTCCGCTCGAAGGGGCGGTCCTGGACGATCGCGCGCGCGATCCGCCGCGCCTTGGGCTCCTCGCCCAGCTCGAAGATGACGTCGGCGATGGTGGCTTCGTCGGCGGTGTTGAGGAACTCGGCGGCGGTCGGCCCAGTGCCGCTCATCCGCATGTCGAGCGGCCCGTCGAGCTTGAACGAGAAGCCGTAATCGGCCTCGTCGAGCTGCATCGACGACACCCCGATGTCGAGCGCGATCGCGTCGACGGCGCCGACGCCGCGATCGGCGAGCAGCCGGTCCATCTGCGAGAACCGCCCGTCGAGCAGGGTCAGGCGGTCCGGGTAACGCTCCGCGAGACCGGCTCCGCCCGCCAGCGCGCGCGGATCGCGGTCGATCGCGTAAGCGTGCGCGACGCCCGCTGCGAGCGCCGCCGCTGTGTAGCCGCCCGCGCCGAACGTGCCGTCCAGGTAGGCGTCGGCGCTCGACAGCGCCAGCGCGGCAAGCGTCTCGGGCAGCAGCACGGGGACATGCGCCGCGGTCATGACGCGGCACCCTTGCCGTCGAGCTGACGGCGGACGATGCGGATCAGCCGCGCGTCGAGCCCGGGGCTTTCGAGCAGCAGCTGCGGATTCCAGATCTCGAAGTAATCGCCTGCACCGAGGAAAAACGCGTGGCGGTCGAGTTCGCCCATGTCCTTCAAGGTCGGCGACAGGATGATGCGCCCGGTCTCCTCCATGCCGAGATGCTCCGATGCGCCGAACGCCAGCCGCGCCTGCGCGTCGCGCGCGGGCGAGTAGTCGCCCGCGAAACGCGCTTCGAGATCGGCCTGGAGCTTCGCCGAACGACGGCTGTCATAGCCGATGAGGCACGGCGAATGCTCGCTGACGGCGAGCACCACCGCCCGGTTTTCCGAGCGGGCGAGGATGACATCCCGGAAATTGGCGGGGATCGACAGCCGGCTTTTCGCGTCGATCGCGTTCAGCGCATAGCCGTGGAAGTAATCCGCTGTCACCGGTCAAGCCATCCTGCCGCACTCGCCAGGCGGGAGGCAAACCTTCGCCGATCGCAAAAACCGGGTGGTCAGCGCGTCATCGGTTTAGGGTGATATGTCCCCGCTCTCACTGTGGACAAGCTTTACCATGGGCAATCATGGGTAATCAATGGGTAATTGTGGTCCAAAGTTGCAGTAATCGGTCCAGCGCAATGATTACAGCGACTTGCTGCTCGACGAGCTATGCTTTGCAGCATCCACGCCACGATCGACGATCTGTGGATAAGTTTGTGGGTCGACACCCGTCGAACCTGGGCACGAGATGGGAGAATTTATCCGGCGCCGGTGACCGGGCGGCTTCCGCCAGCCTTACTCGACGGCGAAGCGAATCAGGAGGCGTTCGGATGCCCGGCGGCCGTCGCCGGCACGTCCTTCGCGCCAGGCGCGACGCCCAGTATAGACAACGTCTCGGCGGGAGCCCGACGCGGGGCCGGACCTCGGCTGGGGCCAAGGCCTGCAGCAGCGAGCAATACGAGCAGGAACACCGCACTGAGCCCCGTCACCCCGACACGGACGCGCTGTGCCGTACATCCTGCTGAACCGAGGCGCTTCGCGGCTGGCAGCTTCAAGATTACCTCACTATCGTTGCGGAGCTGCCGGTCGTTGCCAGCTACGAACCACTGGCTTCCCCCGAAACCCGCGGCACCCCCTAGTGTCGATGCTATACTAATCGATTGCCCGGCAGTTGTCGAGCCAGCCGGAAGCGGTCGAGATCCGACCTCAGCCTGTGAGCCACGGCGGCGGCGCGATACCGTGCGTCGTGCACCAGGCAGGGTTGTACAGCGTCGACAGATAACGCAGTCCCGAATCGCACAGGATCGTCACGATCGTCCGCCCCGGTCCCAGATGCCCGGCCAGCCGCTCGGCACCCGCGACGTTGATCGCCGACGACAGGCCCAGGCACAGGCCCTCGTCGGACAGCAGTGCGTGCATGACCGGCAGCGCTTCGGCATCCGACACCCGGAACTGCGTGTCGACCGCCAAGCCTTCGAGATTCGCGGTGATGCGGCTCTGTCCGATTCCCTCTGACACCGAGTTGCCGCTCGCCTTCAGCTCGCCGCTGGCGAACCACTCGTACAGTGCTGCGCCATCGGGATCGGTCAGCGCGATGGTGATCCCGGCGTTCATCGCCTTCAGCCCGAGCCCGACCCCGGCCAGTGTGCCGCCGGTGCCGACCGCACAGGTAAAGCCGTCGACCCGACCCTCGGTCTGCGCCCAGATCTCCGGCGCGGTGGTCTTGATGTGCGCCAACCGATTGGCGGTATTGTCGAACTGGTTCGCCCACAGCGCGCCGGGAGTTTCCTCGGCGATGCGCCGCGACTGGTGCACATAGTGGCACGGGCTGCTGTACGGCGCGGCGGGAACCAGTACGAGCTCGGCCCCGAGCGCGCGCAGCGTGTCCTGCTTTTCTTTCGACTGGGTGTCGGGCATGACGATCACGGTGCGATAGCCGAGCGCGTTCGCGACCACCGTCAGTCCGATGCCGGTGTTGCCCGCGGTGCCTTCGACGATGGTGCCGCCGGGCGGCAGCTGCCCACGCGCCTCGGCATCGCGAATGATAAACAGCGCCGCCCGGTCCTTGACCGAGCCGCCCGGGTTCATGAACTCGCATTTGCCGTAGATCTCGCAGCCGGTACGCGCCGACGGGCCGCGCAGCCGCAGCAGCGGCGTATTGCCGATCAGCTTGGTGACATCGGAAACAGCGTCGGCGACGGGGTGGCTCATGATCCGTCGCTTAGCCTCGCCGTCCCGCCGCTTCAAGCAAGCGATGGTTGCACCGGGCCACGCCGGGCTTTTACGGCTTGCCTGCAGCGCCCACGGGATTAGTCATCGGCGCATGAAGCGGCTTGCCCTGGCGACGATCGCGGTACTTGCCGGCTGTGCTCCCGGCAACGACGATCACGCCGGCACCAGCTTGCGGGTCGACGCCGTCGGCAGTCTGGCGGATCCGGCCGGTATACCGCGCCAGCTTGTCCTGGGCGCGACGGGTGCCGGGCTGACGGCAGCCGACGGCAGCGGGCGCATCGTGCCGGGGCTTGCGTCGAGCTGGCGCATCGCCAACGACGGCCGCAGCATCATTTTCCGGCTGCGCGCGGCGGTATGGCCCGATGGCAGCCCGGTCGTTGCGACCGATATCGTCACCCTGCTCCGCAGGCGGGCTGCGCCGGCCAGCCCGGTGCGGGCCTACCTCGACCCGATCGAGAATGCTGCGGCAATCGGCCGGAGCGAGATCGCGGTCACGGCGCTCGGCGTCGGCGCGCCGGTGGCCGACGTCGTCGAGATCCGGCTGGCTGCCCCCGCGGCGGAGCTGCTGGCAGCGCTGGCGTTGCCCGATCTCGCCGTGCGGCGCGACCCCCCGCGCGGCAGCGGCCGGGGCGACCTGCTGCAGCCGGGGCTTGGTGCCTTCGACGCTGCGAAGGTGGCGACCGCTGCAAATGTCGGGGCACGACCGCTCGTGTTGCAGCGCAATCCGCGGTATCATGCCCTTACCGGCGTTTCGCTCGGCAAGATTGCGCTGTTGCCGGTCGATGATCCCGGTGCCGCGATATCGGATTTCGCCCATAACCGCGCCGATCTCGTTGTCGGCCGCGACCTCGCCGGTCTGTCCGATGCGCGGCTGCTTGGGCCGCAGGTGCTGCATGTCGAGCCGACATGGGGGGTTTACGGCTACCTCGCCAATGTCCGCCGCGGCCCGCTCGCCGATATCCGGGTCCGGCGCGCGCTGGCGATGGCGGTCGACCGCAGCAGCCTGGGACCGCGGCTGTTCGGACTCGCGCTACAACCGGTCGACGGCCTGCTGCCGCTGGGAATGGCGGGCGATCCGGTTCCGCTGCTGCCCGACTGGGCAATCCTCGCGCCCGCCGGACGGGTCGAACAGGCGCGCGCGCTGCTCGCCGCCGCCGGTTACGATACAGCGCATCCCCTGACGCTCGCCGTGAGCCTGCCGCCGGGCCGCGAGCACAGCGCAGTTCTGGCGGCCGTTGCTGCCGATTGGCGAGCCATCGGCGTCACCATCAGCGAAATCGAGTTCGCTCCGAAGCTGCTGGAGGCTGCGATCAAGCGTGGCGACTTCGAACTTGCCCTGAGCGAGACGACGGTGCCGGTGGATACACCGTCGCTGCTGCTGCGGCGATTCCGGTGCGGCTCGAACTCCGGCGGCTATTGCAACCCGGCCGCCGATGCGGCGCTGGCGCGTGCGGCTGCCGAGCCGGGCGCGCTGACGGCGGCGGTGGCAGCGCTACTCGCCGACCCGCCGCTGATCCCGCTGTTCAGGCCGGTGCGCTGGGCGCTGGTTCGCCCGAACGTCTCGGGCTGGGTCAACAACATCGCGGGGCAGCACCCGCTCGCCAGCCTGGGCGTCACCAACCGACGGCAGCGGTGAGCATATAATGCACGACCGACCCCTTGCCGACACGGCTATTTCAGGTCACCGCGCGTTAGCTGAATCAACCCGACACCAAGCAAAGGCTCCACGATGAAATATCTTCACACCATGGTCCGCGTCAGCGATATCGACGCCAGCCTGAAGTTCTTCGACCTGCTCGGCCTGCGCGAAGTGCGCCGGATGGAGAACGAGGCGGGGCGCTACACGCTGGTCTTCCTCGCCGCGCCCGGTGACGAGAGCGCGCAGGTCGAGCTTACCTATAATTGGGGCGAGGGCGGCTACACCGGCGGACGTAACTTCGGGCACCTCGCCTATGCGGTCGACGACATCTACGCGACCTGCCAGCGGCTGCACAACGGCGGCGTAACGATCAGCCGCCCGCCGCGCGACGGGCGCATGGCCTTCGTCCGCTCGCCCGACGGCGTCTCGGTCGAGCTGCTCCAGACGGGCGGGGCCAAGCCTGCCGCCGAACCGTGGGCGTCGATGCCCAACACCGGCAGCTGGTGATGATCGAGGTCGTCCAGATCCCGGCGCTGACCGACAACTATATCTACCTCGTCCACGATCGCAGCGGCGCGACCGCCGTGATCGATCCGGGCGTCGCCGAGCCGGTGCTGGCGGCGGCAGCGGCGCGCGGCTGGACGATCACCGACGTCTGGAATACGCACTGGCACCCCGATCACACCGGCGGCAATCTCGCGGTGAAGGCGGCGACCGGCGCGACCATCACCGGACCGGCGGCGGAGGCGGCGAAGATCGCCGGCATCGACCGCAGCGTCGTCGAGGGCGACGAGGTCCGGCTCGGCGACAGCCGCTTCACCGTGCTCGACGTCGGCGGGCACACGTTGGGGCACAATGCCTATTACGCCGCCGCCGACGCGACGCTGTTCTGCGGCGACACGCTGTTTGCGCTCGGCTGCGGGCGGCTGTTCGAGGGTACGCCGGCGCAAATGCACGCCAGCCTGACCAAGCTGATGACGCTGCCGGATGCGACGCGGGTGTACTGCGCGCACGAGTACACCGCCGCCAACGCGCGCTTTGCGCTCACCGTCGAACCCGGCAGCACGGCGCTCCAGCAGCGCGCCGCCGGGATCACGCGGCTTCGCGCCGCCAATCTGCCGACGGTGCCGTCGACCATCGGCGACGAACGCGCCACCAACCCGTTCGTGCGCGCCAGCGGGCTCGCCGAATTCACCGCGCGACGAGCGGCGAAGGACAGCTTCCGCGGGTAGTCGATCTGGTAGTCAGATCGATGCACTACCCGTTCATCCCGAGCGAAGTCGAGGGACGCACAATTTTCGGGCAGGTCCCTCGACTTCGCTCGGAATGAGCGGGGGAGGTTTCGGTCTAAATGCAACAGACCCTGGGTTGGATGATAGTGGCCCGGAATAACCAGAAAGATATATTTCGCTGTCCTACAGCAAGCCAATGTGGTTAGTAGGTCGGATGCCGACGGTTTCCTTGCGCAGTGCCGTCAGGTGCCGAGCCGCAAATCGCAGCGGTGAGTATCGACGTGTCACCGCTGCCGACGTCTCGCCTCGGGGTCGCCGGTCTGCAAGGCCGATGTCAGGACTGGCTCAGGGTGTTGGATTTAGTGCAATCGGTTTTCACTCAAGCTACTGGAGTTACGCAGGATTCGTTGTTTTACCCAGTCGCCTTCGATTCGCCTTTCGCGGGTCTCGGCGGCGGGCCGCAGGATGCCGCACTCACGGTGTCGAGAGCGGCATGACCTCGAAGCGATGATGTTGAGGTCGGGGGTTTCGCGTCCACTACGCCACCTCGCAGGCCGCCAGCACCTTGTCGATCTTGCGGCCGTCCATGTCGACGATCTCGAACCGCCAGCCGTGGGCGCGGAACACCTCGCCGGTGTCGGGCAGATGGCGCAGCTCGGCCAGCACATAGCCCGCGACGGTCTGGTAATCGCGACTGTCGGGCAGCGTCAGCCCAAGCCGCACCGCCATCTCGTCCGCCGGCAGCGACCCCGACAGCAGCCATGAGCCGTCGTCGCGCTCGACCGCGGGCGGGTCGTCGGCGTCGTCGAAGTCCGAGCGGAACTCTCCCGCGATCGCCGCCAGCAGATCGGCGGGAGTGACGATCCCCTTGAAGTGGCCATATTCGTCGTGGACCAGCGCGATCGGGATCGTCGCGTCGCGCAGCATCGCCAGCGCGTCGACCGCATCGAGCATGTCGGGCAGCACCGGCGCGGGCCGCGCCAGCGCCCGCAGGTCGAGCGGCTTGCCCTCGATCAGCGCGGCAACGACGTCGCGCGCCTGCAGCACGCCGATGATGTCGTCGACCGACCCCGCCGCCACCGGCAGCCGGGTGTGCGGGGTCAGGATCAGCGCGGCGCGGGTCACGGCGTCGGGCGCATCGGCGTCGAGCCAGTCGACGTCGGTGCGCGGGGTCATCACCCCGCGCACCCGGCGGTCGGCCAGCCGCATGACGCCCGAGATCATCGCATGCTCGCTCTCCTCGATCACGCCCGCGGTCTCGGCTTCGGCGACGACCGAGCGCAATTCCTCCTCGGTGACGCTACGGTCGCTGTCGCGGCGCTGCCCGAGCACGCGGAAGACCAGCGCGCTCGACCGGTCGAGCAGCCATGCGACGGGCGCGGCGGCGCGGGTCAGCGCCGCCATCACCGGCGCGACGGCGCAGGCGATCGGCACGGGCGAGCGCAGCGCGAACTGCTTGGGGACCAACTCGCCGACGATCACCGAGACATAGGTCGTCAGCACAATGACGACGCCGAAGCCGAGATCGGCCGCGGTCTTCGGGGCCAGCCCGAACCACGTCGCGAAGCGCTCGCCCGCGGGTCCGGAAAGACTGATGCCGGAATAGGCCCCGTTCAGGATCGCCACCAGCGTGATGCCGATCTGCGCCGACGACAGCAGCCGCGCGGGTTGCTCGTGCAGCCGCAACGCCGCCGCCGCACCCCGCCGCCCGGCCGCCGCCAGCCCCTTCAATCGCGGCCGCCGCGCCGCGACGATCGCCAGCTCGGACATGCTGAGAAAGCCATTGAGCAGGATCAGCGCCAGTACGATGACGGCGTCGATCCATGGAAACGGGTGCATAAGCTCCACGGACAAGGCGCGGTTTGCGACCGCAATGCGGGTGTGATGGATAAGGAACGCACTTAACGCAATCACTGTTCACGTTTCGCCGCCGCCCGCGCCTCGGCTAGCCCCGCAACACCGCCCCGCACGCTTTCCCAGCCGCGGCGATGACTTTCGCTGACGCCGCGTCGATCTCGGCATCGGTGAAGCTGCGTTCGGCGGGTTGCAGCGTCACCGTCACCGCGAGGCTGAGCTTGCCGTCGGCGAGTTCGAAGCGGTCGAACAGCGTCGCGCCGGTGATTACCGCCTTGTCCGCCCCGCGAACCGCACGCAGCAAGCTGTCCGCAGCAGTATCCGCTGCGACGACGAACGCGAAGTCGCGGTGGACCGGTTGCAGCGCCGGCGGTGCGAACGGCGGACGGGCGCGCTTTACCGAACGCGGCGCGGGCAGCGCGTCGAGGTAGATTTCGCCGACCACGACGATGCCCTTCACGTCGAACGCGGTAGCTATCCGCGGATGGAGCTCGCCGAAGCTGGCGAGCACCTGTTTCGGGCCGAGCGCAAGCCGTCCGGCACGTCCGGGATGATACCAGCTGTCGGCGGGCGGCAGCACCTGCAGCCGCTCGACCGGTGCGCCCGCGGCGGCCAGCGCGGCGAGCACCTCCGCCTTCGCATCGAAAGCCTCGAAGCTCGCCGCCGCACCGCTGCGCCAGTCGCGCGGGCGCGCCGTCCCGGCCAGCACCAGCCCGGCGGTCGGGTGTTCGCCGCCCGCCAGATAGCGCCGCCCGAGCTCGAACAGCCGCACGTTCGGCTGGCCGCGGTCGAGGTTGCGCCTGGCCGCGAGCAACAGCCCCGGCAGCAGCGACGGGCGCATCGCGGCAAGATCGGCCGAGATCGGATTGTCGAGTGTCCAGCCAACCTCGCCGAACGCGGCCGCCGCGGCTGGCGGCAGGAAACTCCAGGTAATCGCCTCGTCGAACCCGCGCGCCGCCATCGCCCGGCGGGTCTTGCGCTCGATTCGTTGCGCCGGGGTTGCGGTCGGCCTGGCGACGCCCTCGGCACGTGGCAGCGGCGTCGACGGGATGTGCACATAGCCGTGGATGCGCAGCACCTCCTCGACGATGTCGGGTTCGCCGTCGACGTCGCGCCGCCATGATGGGACGGCAATTTGCCAGACGTGATCGCCAGCAGAGTCGCCGGCGGTGACCACGAATCCAAGGCGCTCGAGGATTGCCCGCTGCTCGGCCGCAGGGACGTCGACGCCGCCGAGTGCCAGCGTGCGGTGCGGACGATAACCAACCACCTTCTCCGTCACCGGCGGCTGGCCGGCGCGCGTCACCGCGCTCGCCGTCCCGCCGCACAGTTCGAGCACCAGATAGGTCGCGACCTCAAGCCCCTCGTCGAGAAAGCCAGGGTCGACCCCGCGCTCGAACCTGGCCCGCGCATCGCTGGTCAGCAGCAGCTTCTGCCCGGTCCGGGCGATGCCGTCGGGATCGAAATACGCGCACTCGATCAGCACGTCGGTGGTCACGTCGGAGCAGCCCGAGTGCGCGCCGCCCATGATGCCGCCGATGTCATGCACCTGCGCGTCGTCGGCGATCACCGTCATGCCCGCCTCGAGCGTGTAGGTCCTGCCGTTGAGCGCTGCGACTTGCTCGCCCGCGTGCGCCCGGCGCGCCACCAGCGCCCCGGTCAGCTTGGCGCGGTCGTAGACGTGCAGCGGCCGGCCGAGATCGAGCATGATGAAATTGGTGATGTCGACCAGCGCCGAGATCGGCCGCTGCCCGACGGCGCGCAGCTTCGCCTGCAGCCACGGATGCGACGCGCCATTGACGACCCCGCCGACCGTGCAGGCGTAGAACGCCGGGCAGCCCGCCGGGTCTTCGGTGCGGACGTCGGGCCCCGCACCGGCGCGCGGCACCGTGAAGGCGGCGGCGCGATACGCCTCGGCGAGCGGCTTCAGCGTACCCAGCCCGGCGGCGGCGAGGTCGCGCGCAATGCCGCGCACCCCCATGCAATCCTGCCGGTTGGGCGTCACCGCGACCTCGATCAGCGGATCGCCGAGCCCGGCCCACTCGGCATAGCCCGCGCCGACCGGAGCATCGGCGGGCAGGTCGATGATGCCGTCATGCTCGTCGGACAGTTCGAGCTCACGCATCGAGCACATCATACCGCGCGATTCGACCCCGCGGATGCTGGCGACCTTGAGCGTCAGGTCGCTGCCGGGCACATAGGTCCCGACCGCGCCGAAGACGCCCTTCATGCCGGCGCGCGCGTTCGGCGCGCCGCAGACGACCTGCACGGGCTCGCCGCTGCCGGTCGCGACGGTCAGCACCTGCAGCTTGTCGGCCTGTGGGTGCGGCGTGGCGGTCAGCACCTCGGCGATGGTGAACGGCGCGAGCCTGGCCGCGGGATCGGTGACGCCTTCGACTTCGAGGCCGCAGTTGGTCAGCGTGGCCGTGATCTCGTCGAGGCTGGCGGCGGTGTCGAGGTGGTCCTTGAGCCACGACAGCGGGAACTTCATGCGCCCACTCCCCCGCTCAGCGTAGGCACGTCGAGTGCGGCAAAGCCGTAGTGGCGGAGCCAGCGCAGGTCGGCGTCGAAGAATGAGCGCAGGTCGGTCATGCCGTATTTGAGCATCGCCAGCCGATCGATGCCGCAGCCGAACGCGAACCCCTGCCAGACCGCCGGGTCGAGCCCGCAATTGGTCAGCACGCGCGGGTGCACCATCCCCGCCCCGATGATTTCGAGCCAGCTGTCGGAGCCGCCGATGCTGAGCTGGCCGCCTGCCCAGGAGCAGCCGACGTCGACCTCGACCGAGGGCTCGGTGAACGGGAAATAGCTCGGGCGGAAGCGCAGCGTCACCTCGTCGACCTCGAAGAACGCCTTGACGAAGGTCTCGAGCGTCCAGCGCAGCTGCGCCATCGTGGTGCCGCGGTCGATCACCAGCCCTTCGACCTGGTGGAACATCGGCGCGTGCGTCGCATCCGAGTCCGACCGGTAGACCCGCCCCGGCGCGATGATCCGGATCGGCGGCGGGGTCGTCATCATCGCCCGCACCTGCACCGGCGAGGTATGCGTCCGCAGCAGCATGCGGGTGTCCGCCGTCTGGCCGGGGAAATAGAAGGTATCGTGCATCGCCCGCGCCGGATGGCTCTCGGGGATGTTGAGCGCGGTGAAATTGTGCCAGTCGTCCTCGATCTCCGGACCGGTCGCGACTGCGAAGCCGAGGTCGGCGAAGATTTCGGCGAGCTCGTCCATGACCTGGCTGACCGGGTGGATGCTGCCCGGCGGCGGCGGCGCGAGGGGGAGCGTCATGTCGAGGCGTTCGGACGCGAGGCGCGCATCGAGCGCGGCGGCCTCAAATATGTGTTCTTGCGCGGCAATGGTTCCGCTCAGTGCACCTCGCCAGCCTTGATACTTAGGCGCTAAGGCCAAACGCTGCTCAGCCGGCATACTGCCTAAGCTTTTCAGCAGGAGGGTGAGTACGCCGTTCTTACCAAGTGCAGCAATGCGCGCAGACTCAAGGCTTGCTGCGTCCGTTGCACCTTCCACCAGCGCCATCAGGCTGCGGCCAATCTCGTCAACGTCGCTCACGCGCGATCCCCAAATAACGACGTCTCCCCCGCGTAGGCGGGGGTCCATACGCGTCTGCCGTCCGACGTGTATGGGCCCCCGCCTACGCGGGGGTGACGGCAACCAAGTCTAGTTCGGAGCGTGTACAAACTAAAGGGGCGCGGGAAGCTTTCGCCGCCCGCGCCCAAACTCGCGACGGACAGCTACCTTACGCAGCCATCGCCGGTTTGGCGTCGAGTGCGGCCTTCGCCTGCGCGATGATCGCGCTGAACGAATCGGGCTCGTGCATCGCGATGTCGGCGAGGATCTTCCGGTCCAGCTCGACATTGGCCAGCTTCAAACCATGCATGAACATGCCGTAGGTCAGGCCGACTTCGCGCACCGCGGCGTTAATGCGCTGGATCCACAGCGCGCGGAAGCTCCGCTTCTTAACCTTGCGGTCGCGGTAGGCGTATTGGCCGGCCTTTTCGACCGCCTGCCGCGCGACGCGGATGGTGTTCTTGCGGCGGCCGTAATAGCCCTTCGCCTGATCGAGGACCCGCTTGTGACGGGCGTGCGAGGTTGTCCCGCGTTTGACACGTGCCATGGGGGCGTCCTCCTACTTCAGGCCGTACGGGGCCCACAGCTTGATCGTCCGGGTATCGGGTTCGGAGATCACGCTGGTGCCGCGGTTCTGGCGGATATACTTGGCATTGTGGCTCATCAGGCGGTGGCGCTTGCCGACCGCGCCGTGCTTGATCTTGCCACTGGCGGTGATCTTGAATCGCTTCTTGACACCGCTCTTCGTCTTGAGCTTGGGCATTTTGGTCTCCTGGTGGACACATTGAAGAACCGCCACGGCAGCCCATTCAGCCGGGCGGTTCAGATGTGTAGAGGCGGGCAGATAGCAGGACTAGCCGAACGACGCAACCGACCAGCACTGGAACGACAGGATGCCATGCCCGTTACGTCTTCCATGAACGTCCAGCCCGCGCCAATTACTGCCCCGACCGCGCAGCGCCGCGCCCATGGCAGCCGCCCGATCCGTATCGTGGGGTGGGTCGTATTAATGCTGTTGCTGCTGCTCGTCGCGGCGTACATTTATCAATATGTCACCCGCGGGCGGTTCCTGCGGCAGACCTTCCTGCGCCACGCGACCGAGCTTGTCGGCCGCGAGGTCAAGATCGGCGGCGACTTCCAGCTCTATCTGCATCCCAACATCCACTTCGTGGCGGAGCATATCTCGATCGCGAACCCCGACTGGGCGAAGGACCGCGTGCTGTTCGACGCCGGGCGGGTCGACGCGGAGATCAGCCTGTGGGACCTGATCCTGGGCAAGCAGCATGTCCGCACTTTGCTGCTCGCCGACTCGAACATCGGGCTCGAGCAGGACAAGTCGGGGCGCAATACCTGGACGTTCGCCGGTAATAAGCCGTTCAAGGTCCCGCCGATCGATGCCGCGACGGTCAGCGGGACGCGGCTGCACTATATCGACGACCTGCGTCAGGCCGATATCAAGCTGCAGTTCGGCGACCTCGCCGCGACCAACAAGCGGGTCGATGCGCCGCTGACCTTCGCCGGCGGCGGCACCGCGATGGGCGCGCCGTTCACGCTGCGCGGCAGTCTCAGCACCCCGAACTCGACGATGATCGGCGGACGCACGACGCTGGCGCTGCATGCCGGTGTCGCCGACAGCACCATCGACGTCTCGGGCACGCTGCCCGGCGTCACCGTCATCGAAGGGGCCGACCTGCGGATCGTTGCCGCCGGCAAGAACCTGCAGACGCCGTTCAAGCTGCTCGGCGTCGCAGTGCCGTCGACGCGGCCGTACAAGCTCGCCGCCAACCTGACCAAGACCGGCAGCACCTTCGATCTCGACAATCTCAGCGGCCACTTCGGCGACAGCGACATCGCCGGCGAGCTGAAGCTTTCGCGCCCCGACGGCAAGCGGCTGCGGATGGACGGCAACCTCCACACCAGGACGCTGAGCATCCTCGATGTCGGGCCGTTCGTCGGCTATTCGCCCGAGAAGCTCGACAAGCAGGGCGGCAAGGCGGCGATCACGGTTGTGGGCGGCCACCCGCGCGTGCTGCCCGACGCGCCGCTCGCGGTCGAAGGGCTGAAGCCGTACGACGCCAAGGTCCATTACACCGCCGACAAGGTCAGCACCGGTACCGCCGACATCCGCCACCTGCTGATCGATTTTGGTCTCGACCATAGCAAGCTGACCCTGCAGCCGCTGGCTTTCGACCTTGCCGGCGGACGGCTGACCTCCGACATCACCATCAACGCGCGCGTCCAGCCGGTCGCGACCGATTACGACATCAAACTCAGCCAGGTGCCGCTGAATAAGCTGCTGACCCAGTTCAAGGTCGACGAGAGCGGCACCACCGCCAGCCTGCGTGGCCGCATCCAGCTGCACGGGCTCGGCGATACCGTGCGCAAGTCGCTGGCGACCTCGACCGGGCGCATCGCGGTGGTGTTTCCCAAGGGCACGCTGTGGGTGCGCAATATCGAGCTGGTCAAGCTCGACGTGCAAAACTTCCTGACCGCGTTCCTCGGCCAGCGCCTGAAAAAGCCGCGCATCATCAACTGCGGGCTGGTCGCGTTTACCGTCAAGAACGGCATCGGGCAGGCGGACCCGGTGTTCTTCGACACCAACCGCGCCAATATCACAGGCACCGGCAAGATCAGCTTCGTCGACGAGTCGCTCGACCTGTCGATCCGTGGCCGATCGAAAGAATTCAGCCTGTTCTCGGGCCAGTCGCCGATCGGTATTGGCGGTTATTTCGCCGCGCCGGCGATCCACCCGATCTCGAAGCAGTTGATTGTCCGCGCTGGGGCAGGGGTCGGTCTCGGGCTGTTGTTCCCTCCTGCCGCGGTGCTGGCGTTCATCGATTTCGGCGGGGCGAAAAACATCAATTGCGCACCGATCGAGAATGCGCGGACGACGGCGACGGTCGTGCGCGCGCAATCGACGAAGCTGCAGAAGCAGATGACGAAGCAGCTGAAGAAATAGTTTAAGCCCGCCCCGCCGTCGCCGACAGATGTCCGACGTCGATGCCCATCGCCCCGAACGCCCGCGGCCAGCGCGCTTCCGTCGGCGCGTCGAACAGCAGCGCGGTGTCGCCGTCGACGCTATGCCAGCCGTGGCGGGTCATCTCGCCGTCCAATTGCCCCGCTCCCCAGCCGGTATAACCTAGCGCCGCGAGCCAGCGTGCCGGGCCTTTGCCGGCGGCGATATCCTTGAGTACGTCGAGCGTCGAGGTCAGTGCCCAGCGCGGCGGCAGTCCGACCGCGATCGTGCTCTGCCCGGCATATTCGGGCGAGTGCAGGACAAAGCCGCGTCCCGGCTCGACCGGCCCGCCGCGCAGCACCTGCGCGTCGGCCGGCGTCTGTCCCGGATCGATGTCGAGCTGCTGCATCAGCTCGTGCACCGACAGCCCGTCGACGAAGCGGTTGACCATGATCCCCAGCGCACCGTCGTCGTCGTGAACGCACATCGCGATGACCGCGCGCTCGAAGCGCGGATCGCCGATGCCGGGCATCGACAGCAGCAGTTGTCCAACGAGATAGGGCGCGTCGCTCATCGCCGCAATCTAGGCAGGCAGGCAGCCCCGGCGCAATGCTTGGCGCGATGCTGGACGGCACGGGTGGCCGCGGTTATCGGTCGCTCCGAACCCAAACCGGAGAACCAACGATGACCATCAAAGTGGGCGACAGCCTCCCCGACGCGACGCTGATCAAGATGACCGAGGCCGGGCCGCAGCCGGTCTCGACGACCGCGCTGTTCGGCGGGCGCACCGTGGCGCTGTTCTGCGTGCCGGGCGCCTTCACCCCGACTTGCTCGGCGAAGCACCTGCCCGGCTATATCACCCACGCCGACGAGATGCGCGCGCACGGCATCGACGAGATCGTCTGCGTTTCGGTCAACGACACGTTCGTGATGAGCGCGTGGAGCGAGAGCACGGGCGCGGCGGGCAAGGTGACGATGCTTGCCGACGGCAACGGCGACTTCATCAAGGCGATCGGGCTCGAGATGGATGCGAGCAAGTTCGGCATGGGTGTCCGCGGGCAACGCTTCTCGATGCTGGTCAGGGACGGCAAGGTCGAGCAGCTCAACGTCGAGGAGCCGGGCGCGTTCAAGGTGTCGTCGGCGGAGCAGTTGATGGCGCAGTTGGGCTAGTCAGGAAATCGGCGATGGCGATGCCCAGCGCGGGCATCGTCACCGCGCTCATGTGATTGCCCGCTACCTCGACGTAGCGCGCATTCGGCAGTGCCTTCGCCAGCTCGGGGGCCGAGCCGTTGTCGCGGTCATCGGCCCCGCACACGACCAGCGCCGGGACGTTCAGCGTGCGAAGCACCTCAACCGGTGTCGGAAGCTGCGCGTGCAGCACGTGCGCGACAGCGTCGCCGTCGATGTGGTTGGTCTTCATGAACTGCGCCGCCATCCACCCCGGCGTGCCGCGCTCGAAGCCGTCGCGGTTGGCGATGACGTGCAGGAACCACGCGGCGCGCTGCTCCGAGCCGACGATCCCCGACAGCCCCATGCCGCCGAGCACCACGCGCCGCGGCCGCATCCCGCGCGCCAGCAGGCGCACCGCCGTGCGCGCGCCGAGCGAATAGCCGCCGAGGTCGAAGTCGCTCAGCCCGAGGTGGGCGACCAGCGCCTCGATATCGAGCGCCAGCACGTCGGGCGGATACGCTGCCGGATCATGTGGGGCAGCGCTGCCGCCGTGGGCGCGGAAATCGGGCAGGATGACGCGAAGCCCAGCCGCCGCCACCGCCGCCGCCGCGCCGAAGCGCAGCCAGTTCATCTCGGCATGGCTGAACAAGCCGTGGAGGAGGATGACCGGGTGGCCGGAGCCGAGTTCGCGGTAGGCGAGGAGCCGGCCATCGAAGGAAGCGAAGGTTTGGGGATCGGGGGTCATGCTGGCGTGGGCTCAAGCTCAAATAACGTCCGCAGCTCTGCTATTCCGGTGCCCTCTGCACGACCGAAAATCTGAAATCGGCTAAGGTGCGGTAGCGCGATCAGTGTCTTGCCGTTCGGCAGCCGGTAGCGGTCCGCGACCACTTTACCCCACCCGACCGGTAAAGACTCCGGCGTTCCCGCACCAAGTAGCTTTGCGATAGCTCGGCCGGGCAAATCCTTTCCGACACAAACGACACGTTCATATGAAAGCTGCGGAAGGAGCCAGGACCATAGCTGGTGTGCAAACGCCTCCGCAGACTTACGCCGACAGCCCATCTTCTGCCAGCTTTCGCTGCGAAAAGGGACATAGTTTGCACAGAAAACCTCGTCGTCTTCTAGACCAAGCAGCTTCCAGAGTTTCTGCACCTGTAATTGAAGCGGTGCCTTGCCTTCCTCATGCGTCAACCATCGTTCGGTGCGATAGCAGTTCCCTTCTTCCGGTGCCCACTTAGAATGTTGCAGGTCATCCTCGCTCCCACCCGGATTGAGGAAAACCATCAGCAGCTTGGCCTTCGATGCGACGTAAGGCGGCGACATCATGAACCGCCAGCCAAGCGAATGCCCCTGCTCAACAGCAGCCGCGGCGATGACTGCGGCGTCGAAATGCGGCGCGGTGATGCTGACAGTGCTCATCTACTGTCGCGCATTTTACGGATATGAAGTGTGCTATCGGTTAGCTCGACATCTGTCCGCGTCAGCGCGCGAAGCTCGAGCGACAAGCGCCTAAGCTTCTCGGTGTCCTCAGCCCGAAAACCAGGCTCGGATTTTGGCCCGGTGCAAGCCGTCCCTTGCTCAATGGGGTTTTCTGAGTCGCTCATCGCTCAACCCTTCTGCAAATGCCGTCTTCCCAACAGCTCGGCGATCTGCACCGCGTTCAGCGCCGCGCCCTTGCGCAAATTGTCGCTCACACACCATAGCAACAGGCCATGTTCGACCGTCGGGTCCTTGCGGATGCGGCTGACGTAGGTCGCATACTCGCCGACGCACTCGATCGGCGTGACATAGCCGCCGTCCTCGCGCTTATCGACGAGCATGATGCCCGGTGCCTCGCGAAGCAGCCCCTGCGCCTCGGCGACGCTCATCGGGCGTTCGAACTCGACGGCGATCGCTTCGGAGTGGCCGACGAACACCGGCACCCGCACGCAGGTGGCGACGACGCGCACGTCGTGTCCCATGATCTTCGCGGTCTCGGCGGTCATCTTCCATTCTTCGGTGGTCGCGCCGTCGCTGCGGAAGTCGCCGATGTGCGGGATGACGTTGAAGGCGATCTGCTTGGTGAACTTGTTCGACGCCTTGGGGTCGCCGACGAACACCGCGCGGGTCTGCTCGAACAGTTCGTCCATGCCGGCTTTCCCGGCGCCGCTGACCGACTGGTAGGTCGAGACGATAACGCGCTTGATCGTCGCCGCATCGTGCAGCGGTTTCAGCGCGACGACCAGCTGCGCGGTCGAGCAGTTCGGGTTGGCGATGATGTTGCGACGCTTATAGCCGTCGATGGCGTCGGGGTTGACCTCGGGGACGATCAGCGGGACGTCGTGCTCCATCCGGTACAGCGACGAGTTGTCGATGACGACGCAGCCGGCGGCGGCCGAGCGGGGTGCGTGAATTTTGGTGGCCGCGCTACCTGCGGCGAACAGCGCGATGTCCCAGCCCGCGAAGTCGAAGTGCTCGAGGTTCATGACCTTGAGTTCGCGCCCGGTGTCGCCGAAATCGATGATGTCGCCCTGGCTGCGCGACGAGGCGAGCGCGGCGATCTCGGCGATCGGGAATTGCCGCTCGGCGAGGATGTTGAGCATCTCGCGCCCGACACTGCCGGTCGCGCCGACGACAACGATACGATAGGCCAAGCGTGTTCTCCTGTAAGGCCGCGGTCGATAGCCTATTCGGCCGCGGGCTCCAACCGGGTGCGCGCAAGGGCCGGATCGCGTCCCGCCAGCCCTGCCGCGACCGCCAGATCGGCGGTGACGTTGCCGAGCGTGCGGAAGATGTCGGGCAGCATCTCGACCGCGATCAGCAGCGGCAGCGTGCCGATCGAAACCCCCATTGCGAGGCAGATCGGCGCGATCGAGGTGATGAACGAGACCTGCCCCGGCAAACCCACCGCGGCGATGCTGACCGCGAACGCCACCGCGACGCCCGCCGCCAGCGTGAACGACGACAGCGCTTGCCCATGCAGCGTCGCGACGTAGATCACCACCGCGAGGTTCGCCAGCGGCGAGGTGATGCGGAACACCGAAACCGCCAGCGGCAGCACGAGACGCGCGGTCGGCTCCGGAACTCCCAGCTGGCCGGTCGCGGCCTCGACCATCGCCGGCAGTGTCGCGATCGACGACTGCGTGCTGACCGCGACGACCTGCGCCGGTAACGCGGCGCGCGCGAAGCTGCCGAGGCCGTCGCGCAGGAACAGCGCCGCACCGGCGTAGATCAACGCGATCAGCACCAGCTCGGTGACGATCACGACGCTGACGTAATGCGCCAGCACGCCGACCGCGCCGATGCCCGCGCGCGCGCCCACCAGCACCGCCAGCGCGAAGATACCGACGGGGGCCGCCAGCAGCACCCAGTGCACCAGCACCAGCATCGTCTGCACCGTCGCGTCGAAAAAGCGGTCGAGCGCCGCGAGCAGCGGCGGCGCGATGCGGCTTGCCGCCAGCGCAAAGGCCAACGCGAACACGACGATCGGCAGCATCTTGCCCTCGGTCGCGGCCGCGATGATGTTCGGCGGCACGAAGCTGCGGAACCATGCCGCCGCCGATAGCGCCACCGGCGCGACCGCAGCCGCGTCTTCCTGCGCCAGCAGCGCCAGCGCCGCCTGCGCCGGGATCGGCCAGACATGCAGCAGCGCGGGGACGACGAGGACGCCGAGCACTCCCGACAGCAGCGCCAGCACCGCGAACACCAGCAGCGCGCGCCCGGCGAGTCGGCTGGCGGTCGCCGTGCCGGCGGCGCTGGCGACCGCGGTGAACAGCAGCGCGAAGACCAGCGGGATGATCGTGCCCTGCAGCGCGTCGAGCCAGATGCCGCCGACCGGCTCGGCAATGCCGCTTATCTGCGCGACCAGCGCCGGCGACGCGGTGGCGGTGAGCGCGATCCCGGCGGCGAGGCCAGCGACGAGCGCGATGAAGGCGCGGGCGGTGAGCGTCATCCTCCTGATCCTCCCCGCCTTCGGGGAGGTGGCGCGCCCTCGGCGCGACGGAGGGGCGGAGCGACCGGGCCCACTCCCCTCGTCGTTGAGGCTTCGCAGAAGCAGTTTGATCCCGGTCGCTCCACCCCTCCACCATGCAAGCGCATAGTCCCCCTCCCCAAAGACGGGGAGGATCGAGATGCGCCCGCCTTCACAGCTGCGCCAGCACGGCGTCGGTCGTCGCCGCTGTCCCCAGCTCGCCGCCGAGATCGCGCGTCCGGGCCCCGGCATCGAGCGCCGCGCCGACCGCCGCCTCGACCCGCAGCGCCAAGTCGGCACGGCCAAGACTGTAGCGCAGCGCCAGCGCGAGGCTGAGGATCGCCGCGCACGGGTTGGCGACGCCGTGCCCGGCGATATCGGGCGCGCTGCCATGGATCGGCTCGTACAGACCGGGCGACCCCGCCACGCCGAGCGCTGCCGACGGCAGCATGCCGAGCGAGCCGGTCAGCATCGCCGCCTCGTCGGACAAGATGTCGCCGAACAGATTGTCGGTCAGGATGACGTCGAACTGGCGCGGGTGCTTGACCAGCTGCATCGCGGTGTTGTCGGCGAGCATGTGGCTGAGTTCGATGTGCGGGTATTCGGCATCCCGCAGCGCCTGCACTTCCTGCCGCCACAGCAGCCCCGATTCCATGACATTCGCCTTGTCGGCCGAGCAGACCCGGCCGGTGCGCGTCGCCGCCAGCTCGAAGGCGACGCGGGCGACGCGGCGGATCTCCGACGAGGTGTAGACCTGCGTATTGACGCCGCGCCGCTCGCCGCCCCCCAGATCGGTGATGCCGCGCGGCTCGCCGAAATAGACGCCGCCGGTCAGTTCGCGGACGAACAGGATATCGAGCCCGGCGACGAACTCGCGCTTCAGGCTCGAGGCGTCCGCCAGCGCATCGAAGCAGCGCGCCGGGCGCAGGTTGGCGAACACGCCCATGCCGGCGCGGAGCGCCAGCAGCCCGGCCTCGGGGCGCTTGTCATAGGCGACCCCCGACCACCTCGGCCCGCCCACCGCGCCCATCAGCACCGCATCGGCAGCCTTGGCCGCGGCGAGCGTCGCTGCCGTCAGTGGCTCGCCGTCGCGGTCGAAGCCGATGCCGCCGAAGTTCGCCGTCGTGATCGCGAGGTCGAGCTTCGCGTTGGCATTGAGCCACTCGACGACGCGCGCGGCCGCGGCGGTGACCTCGGGTCCGATCCCGTCGCCGGGCAGCAGCAGCAGTGTTCTGGTCAAAGCCTCGCCTCCATGATGCGGCTGTCGCGGGCTTGACCGGTAATTGCAACTAGGCGCTGCGCTGCGCTGCCCCGCCGACCCACGGCCTGTCGGCGGCGAGCGCGGTTTCGTAACGCGCGATGTCGCTGTCGAGCGCCTCGGTCAGCGCGATCTCGTCGAGGCCGCCCAGCAGGCAGTGCTTGCGGAACGGATCGATGTCGAAGCTGAACCGGTCCTGGAACGGCGTCGTGACGACCTGGTTCTCGAGGTCGACGGTAAGGGGATCGGTCGCGGCGACAAGCATCAGCCGGTCGACCTGCGCCTGCGGCAACGCTACCAGCACGATCCCGTTCTTGAACGCGTTGCTCGCAAAGATGTCGGCGAACGACGGCGCAATAACGATCCGGTAGCCAAGGTCGAGCAAGGCCCAGGCGGCATGCTCGCGACTCGACCCGCAGCCGAAATTCGCCCCGGCGATCAATATCGGAGCACCCCGGTAACGCTCGGAGTCGAACAGGTTGTCTGCAGCCTGACGATATTGTGCAAAGGCACCGCGACCCAGACCGGCGCGGCTGATGGTCTTAAGATAGCGAGCCGGGATGATCACGTCGGTGTCGACGTTATCCACCCCGAACGGGATTGCTCGACCGGTGATTACCTCAACAATTTGCATAACTTGTCGCACTCGCGAGAAAATCGTTTCGGGTACAGCACTTCGGTAACTCTCTCGACCTATGAGGACCCTTGGGCTCACGTAACAAGGGAAAGTTTCGATGCGTTTTCGTTTCTTGGCCGGTCTGACTTTGACGATGGGGCTGTCCGCGACGCCGACGCTGGCTGGCGTTGCACTCACACCTTATGCGAGCGGCTTCAGTCAAGCCCTGTTTATGACCGGCTCCGGCAATTCGCTGTTCGTCGCCGATCATGGCGGCAACATCAGCATCATCGACCGGACCACCCAGTCGAATTCGCTGTTGTTTTCGGTGCCGGGGCTGCTGCATGGTGGCCCAGGCGGCGAGGATGGCCTGCTCGGCATTGCCATGGACCCGAACTACGCCACGAACGGGCGATTCTACACCTACGGGACCGCGTGCGCCGGCGGCAGCGACACGACCCAGGCCTGCGCCGGCGGCAAATATGTCAGCCAGATCATGCGGTTCACCAACAATGCGGTCGCCAAGGCGGCAACGCCCGAAGCTGCCAGCCTGATCCTGCAGATCGATCAGCCGTTCCCGTTCCACAAGGGCGGCTGGATCGGCTTCGGCCCCGACCATGACCTCTACCTCGGCAGCGGCGACGGCGGCTATGATCCCAGTAAGGGCGCGCTCGGGGACAATGCCGATGTCCACAACAATGCCCAGAACAAGAATGTCCTGCTGGGCAAGATCCTGCGCATCGACGTCAACGCGGCGGTCGATGCACCCGGCAAGAATTACGCGATCCCGACCGATAATCCGTTCGGCAACGAAGTGTTCGCCTACGGCCTGCGAAATCCCTTCCGCGACAGTTTCGACATGAAGACCGGTGACCTGTACATCGGCGACGTCGGGCTCGACAGCGCCGAGGAAGTCGACCGTGTTTCCGCCGGAACCTCGGGACAGAATTTCGGCTGGCGTCCGCTCGAAGGCACGTCGCCAACCCCCGGCGTCGGTGATCCGATACCGCCGGGCACGACCGCGCCGATCTACTTCTACGATCACAGTAACGGCGACGAGACGATGGTCGGTGGATACGTCTATCGCGGCAGCAAGATCGCCAGCCTGTACGGCCGCTACGTGTTCGGCGATTTCACCTCGGGACGGATGTGGTCGATGAAGCTCGACGGCACCGACGTGCAAAGCCTGACCGGCTTGCCGCCGATCGCCGGCTTCAATCCGGCCTCGTTCGGCGAGGATAGCGACGGTAATCTGTACGTCGTCGGCTTCGGCAGCGCGAGCCAGGTCTACATGCTGACCGGGACCGGGGCCGACGCTGTTCCCGAGCCCGCGACGTGGGCGCTGCTGCTGACCGGCTTCGGCTTGACCGGAGCCGCGGTCCGCCGCCGCCGCAGTCGTGCGGCAACAGTGACCGCTTAGCCGCGTACAGGCGTTCCCCCTCGCTGGTGTCGGCGGCGGGGAGCGCCTAGGTATCGGAGCTACCGAAGGACTCCGATATGACCGACGAAGCCGAACTGAGCGGCGTGCCCGCGCCGCACCGAGACCCCAGCCGCCGCATGGCGCATCAAAGCCTGACGATCGGCAACCACAAGCTCCACCCGTCGACGCTGATGATGGGCTATGGCTATGACCCGGCGCTCAGCGAAGGCGCGCTCAAGCCGCCGATTTTCCTGACGTCGACGTTCGTGTTTAACAGCGCCGCCGACGGCAAGCGCTTCTTCGAGGGCATCACCGGTGTCCGCCCGGGCGGCTCCGAGGGCTTGGTCTATTCGCGCTTCAACGGCCCCGACCAGGAAATCCTCGAGGACCGGCTGGCGCTGTGGGAGGATGCCGAAGACGCGCTGGTGTTCTCGAGTGGCATGTCGGCGATCGCCACGACCTTTCTCGCGCTGGTCAAACCCGGCGATGTCATCGTCCATTCGGCCCCGCTTTACGCCGCGACCGAGACGCTGATCGCGCGCATCCTCGGGCGACTCGGGGTGACCTTCCTCGATTTTCCGGCCGGCGCGACGCAGCCCGAGATCGAGGCTGTCTTGCAGCGCGCGGCGGCAAAGGGCCGAATTTCGGCGATATATCTCGAAAGCCCGGCGAACCCGACCAACGCGCTGGTCGACGTCGAGGCGGTGCGCGATGCCCGCGCCGCCGTGCTCGGCAATGCCGGTGACACGCCGCCGATCATCATCGACAATACCTTTCTCGGACCGGTCTGGGCGAAGCCGCTGCACCAAGGGGCCGACCTCGTCATCTACAGCCTGACCAAGTATATCGGCGGCCACAGCGACCTCGTCGCCGGCAGCGTGCTCGGCTCGAAGGCGGCGATCCTGCCGGTGCGGATGACGCGCAATACGATCGGCACGATCACCGACCCGCACACCGCATGGATGCTGCTGCGCAGCCTCGAAACACTCGAACTGCGGATGGCGCGCGCCGGTACCAATGCGCAGGTCGTCTGTGACTTCCTGCGCGTCCATCCCAAGGTCGAGCGCGTCGGCTATCTCGGCTTCCTCGAGCCCGGCAGCCGCCAACGCGACATCTACGACCGTCACTGCTGCGGCGCGGGTTCGACCTTCTCGTTGCTCGTCAACGGCGGCGAGGTGGAGGCTTTCCGGCTGCTCGACAATCTGCGGCTGGTGAAACTCGCGGTCAGTTTGGGCGGCACCGAAAGCCTCGCCTCGCATCCGGCGGCGATGACCCATCTCTCGGTCGCCCCGGCGCGCAAGGCCGAGCTGGGCATCACCGATAACCTGGTCCGGGTGTCGATCGGGGTCGAACATCCCGATGACCTGATCGCCGACTTCGAGCAGGCGTTGAGCGCGGTTTAGACGTGTTCGCGTTCAGGCTGACCTGCGTCCGCTGCCCAGCTTTCGCCGGGGCAGCGGGTGAGCTCAGGTGCAATTAAGCCAACCCGATCACCCCCGCGCCGAACCCGGCTCGGCCATCTTGCGATGCTGTTCGGCGAGCACGGTGTCGGGGATGAAGTTGGTCGCCGCCGCCGGCAACTTGTTCTTGAAGCCGCTGACGACCTTGTCCTTGCCCGCCATCAGCGCGTCATAGCCGTGCCTCGCGGTCGCGGCGGGGTCTTCCTTGTCGCTGACCCCGACTTTGGTGTCCATCATGTCGGCGCGATCGAAGAACTCGGTCTCGGTCGCGCCCGGCAGCAGGCAGGTCACCGTGATCGCGGTATCCTTGAGCTCGTTGCGGAACGCCTCGGCGAACGAGTCGACGAACGCCTTGGTGCCGTTATAGACCGCCTGAAAGGTCCCCGGCATCAGCCCGGCGATCGACCCGGTGATCAGGATCTTGCCGGCGTTGCGTGTCCGCATGTCGTTGCCGAAGCGGTGCAGCAGGAACAGCGTGCCGGTGATGTTGGTGTCGACGACATGCTGCCACTCGTCGATCTTCTGGTCGAGGAACGCGTGGCCGAGGCCGTGGCCGGCGTTGGCGAACAGCATCGCCACCGGCCGACCGTTGGTCCGCGCATGCAGCTGCTCGACGTTCTTGAACTCCGAGAGGTCGAGCTGAATGCCCTCGACGTGGACGCCGAGCGTCGACAGCTCGGCGACCGCCTGATCGACATCGCTGTCGGCGGCGATCAGCAGGTCGTGGCCGTTCTGCGCCGCGAGCTTGGCCAACTCGAAACCGATGCCCATCGAACCGCCGGTGACGACGGCGAGCGGGCGAGTGCCTTCCATGATTATTCTCCTGGGTTGAGGTGGATACGTCCCTAACCCAAGCCAGCCGACGCCGGTTCCCGATGCGGCGGCTACGCCGGTGTAACGATGCGTTCGTCGGCCCGCATCAGCTCGCGCACATCGGTCAGCCGTCCGGTCACCGCCGCCGCCGCCGCCATTGCCGGTGACAGCAGGTGCGTCCGTGCTCCCGGTCCCTGCCGCCCGACGAAGTTGCGGTTCGAGGTCGAGGCGCAGCGTTCCCCCGCCGGGACCTGATCGGGGTTCATGCCGAGGCACATCGAACAGCCCGGGGCCCGCCAGTCGAAACCCGCCTCGATGAAGATCCGGTCGAGGCCCTCGGCCTCCGCCTGCAGCTTGACCAGGCCCGAGCCGGGCACGACGAACGCCTGCTTGATGCCGCTCGCGACATGCCGCCCGCCGAGCACGGCCGCGGCGGCGCGCAAGTCCTCGATCCGGCTGTTGGTGCAGCTGCCGATGAAGACATGCTCGACCGCGACCTCGTCGAGCTTCTCGCCCGGCCGCAAGCCCATGTAGGCGAGCGAAGCCGCCGCCGCGGCGCGCTTGCCGGCATCGGCGAACTGCGCCGGATCGGGCACGTGTCCGGTGATCGGCACGACGTCTTCGGGCGACGTCCCCCACGTCACCAGCGGCGCGATCGCCGATCCGTCGATCACCACCGTGCGGTCGTACGCAGCGCGCGTATCGCTCGGCAGCGTCGACCAATACGCCACCGCCGCATCCCAGCCAGCCCCGGCGGGCGCACGCGGGCGGCCCCTCAGATACGCGAACGCCTTCGCATCGGGAGCGACCAGCCCGGCGCGTGCGCCCGCCTCGATCGCCATGTTGCAGACCGTCATCCGGCCTTCCATGCTCAGCGCCTCGATCACCGGGCCGGTGTATTCGATGACATAGCCGGTGCCGCCCGCGGTCCCGAGTTCGCCGACGATGGCCAGCGCGACGTCCTTCGCGGTGATCCCGAAGCCGAGCTCGCCGGTGACCCGCACTTCCATCGCCAGCGAGCGCTTGAGCAGCAAGGTCTGCGTCGCGAACACATGCTCGACCTCCGACG
Organism: Sphingomonadaceae bacterium; assembly: GCA_031421275.1. Lineage (GTDB taxonomy): Bacteria > Pseudomonadota > Alphaproteobacteria > Sphingomonadales > Sphingomonadaceae > Polymorphobacter_B. Next base: position 21,323 of record JANOOK010000043.1, on the reverse strand, counting down.
TGCCGATGCCGAACGCCAGCGCGCCGAACGCGCCGTGCGTCGCGGTGTGGCTGTCGCCGCACACCAGCGTCAGCCCCGGCAACGTAAAGCCCTGCTCGGGCCCGATGACATGAACGATACCCTGCGCCGCCGCGTTGATCGCGATATGCTCGATGCCGAACTCGGCGCAGTTCGTCGCCAGCGCCGCGACCTGCGCGGCCGATTGCGGATCGGCGATCGGTTCGAAGCGGTGGTCGGTCGGCACATTATGATCGGGTACCGCCAGCGTCAGGTCGGGCCGCCGCACCGTGCGCCCGTTCAGCCGCAGCCCTTCGAACGCCTGCGGTGTCGTCACCTCGTGGATCAGATGCCGGTCGATCCAGATCAGCGCGGTGCCGTCGTTGCGCTGGTGAACGACATGATCGTCCCAGATCTTGGCATAGAGCGTGAGGGGAGTGGTCATCGCTGACGTTTAGGCCAACCGCAGCCCTTTGGTAAGTCGGGACAGTGTCGCCTACATCACCGGCGCCGTCAGCCCGACCAGCTTGAGCACCACCGCCTGCACCAGCATCAGCCCGAGCCAGTGCCCGCAGTCGAGCATGACCACGCGCCACGGCAGCCCGCGGTAGCGCAACGTCACCACCAGTGCGGGCATGACGAAGCCTATCCAGATCACCACCGCGCTGCCGAGCGCCATCGTCCAGGCACCGCCTTTGGCGGGGGCAAGGATCAGTGCACCGGCGAGGATCGCCGCGAACCACGCCTCGGCGATGAACGCGGCGAGCGCGAAGCCGATCGAGTGCGCGGTCGCATTGCCTACACCCTGTGGCTGCCCCCGCAGCCGGTCGTACAGCGCCCCGAACAGCAGCCCCGCCAGCGTCGCGATCAAGATCGGTACGATGTTCTGGACGATGTAGATCATGGCAACTCCCGCTCGATAGGGGCACCGTCAACGCACACCGCGCCCCGCGGGGACGCCTTCACTCCTCGTCGAGCAGCGGCAGCTGGCTGAGCTGCGCCGGCGGCTTCACCCCCAGATGCTTCCACGCGCTCGGGTTGAGCATGCGGCCGCGGGCGGTGCGCGCCACCAGCCCGGTCTGGATCAGGTACGGCTCGACGACATCCTCGATCGTGTCGCGCGGTTCGGACAGCCCCGCGGCCAGTGTCTCGACGCCGACGGGGCCGCCCTTATATAGGTCGGCGATCATCATCAGGTAGCGCCGGTCCATGCTGTCGAGCCCGAGCGCGTCGACCTCGAGCCGGTTGAGCGCTCGGTCGGCGACTCCAGCGTCGATGACTTCGGTCCCCGCCACCCCGGCGAAGTCGCGAACCCGGCGCAGCAGGCGACCGGCGATCCGCGGCGTCCCCCGCGCCCGGCCGGCGATCTCGCGCCCGCCATCATCAGTGAGCGTCATCCGCAGCAGCCGTGCCGCGCGCCGCACGACCTGCTCCAGCTCGGCGACCGAGTAGAACACCAGCCGCAGCGGGATGCCGAAGCGGTCGCGCAGCGGCTGCGTCACGAGCCCCGAGCGCGTCGTCGCGCCGACCAGCGTGAACGGCGGCAGGTCGATCCGCACGCTCCGCGCGCTCGGCCCCTCGCCGATCATCAGGTCGAGCGCGCGGTCCTCCATCGCCGGGTACAGGATCTCCTCGACCGCGGGCGACAGCCGGTGGATCTCGTCGATGAACAGCACGTCGCGCGGCTCGAGGTTGGTCAGCAGCGCCGCAAGGTCCCCCGCCTTGGCGATCACCGGACCGGAGGTGGCGCGGAAGCCGACCCCCAACTCGCGCGCGACGATCTGCGCCAGCGTCGTCTTGCCGAGCCCCGGCGGCCCGTGAAACAGCACATGATCGAGCGCCTCGCCCCGCGAGCGCGCCGCCGCTATGAAGACACCGAGATTATCGCGCGCCGCCGACTGCCCGACGAACTCGGCGAGCGTTTGCGGGCGCAGCGCGGCATCGGGGTCGTCGGGGCGGCGATGGGGGGAGAGGGGGCCTGGGTCGGTCAATGTCCAGGCCGTTCGGACGACCCCAGGTACACATACTGGGAAATGAAACGCAATTTGCCTTCGGGAAAATCAGCTTTTTTCGTATGGCCACCCAACACGACCAAGGCGTGCCCCACTATGATCACCCCTATGACGAATGCCATAGCCGATAGCCAGCCAGCTAGGCGTGTAGAAAAGCTCGCCGCCTGTGCCTCTTTGATCTTCTCTAATACCTCGGCGTAACGTGTTACGTCGAAGAGACCGCCTGCAGAAACCTCGATCCAGAAGCCAGATAAGACTGCAAGGGGGTCCATCATCCTTCGAGATGCGCCTTGACTAAGGTAAGCACAGAGCAGAGCGGTAAAGATTCCGAAGGCAAAAGCAGCACCCGACCAGATCTTGTCGAACGGCTCAATCTGCAAACTATTAAAGAGTGCTAGCGCCGAACCACCATTGACCGCGAGAAGAGAAGCTACCAGCCAACGGAAGGCTGCCGAGTGTTCGTCTATTAGCTTACCGCGTGATTCTGCTAATGCAGCAAGCTCATACTTCGCATAGTGCGCGTGAACATTCTGATTGAAGTCGCCGACGTCTTGATCCGTCACCGGGCACTCTTCCTTAACGCCACTCGCAGCAGCTCGCCCACATCCGCCCCAGCCCCCAACTCCGCCTGCGCCTCCGCCACCGCGCGGCTGGCGTCCATCGGGCGGAAGCCGAGGTTCGCCAGCGCCGACAGCGTATCGGCCACCGCACCCTTCGGGTTGGCGACCGCCGCTGGCACCGCTGCGCTGCCGACGCTGCCCGCTTTGTCTTTCAACTCGTTGACGATGCGCGCCGCCAGCTTGGGCCCGACACCGTTTGCGCGCGCGATGCTGGCGGTGTCCTTCGCGGCGATGGCGTGGTGGAGTTCGCCCGGCGCGAGCACCGACAGGATCGCCAGCGCGACGCGCCCGCCGACGCCCTGCACCGACAGCAGCAGCCGGAACCAGTCACGCTCGTCGGCATGCACGAAGCCGAACAGCTGGATCGCGTCCTCGCGCACCTGCGTCTCGATGTGCAGGCTGACCGCGTCGCCTGCACCCCCGAGTGCGCCGAGCGTCCTGACGCTGGCGAACACCAGATAGCCGACGCCCTGCACGTCGATCACCGCGCTGTCGGCGGCGGTGCCGTCGAGCAGCCCGCGGAGCCTTGCGATCATGGGCGCACCCGGCGCGCGGAGCCGGTCATTCGCGGCAAGCTCACGCGAACACCCGCGTCGAGCGTGCCATGTGCGCGTGGCAGATCGCCACCGCGAGCGCGTCGGCGGCATCCTCGCCGCTGGCGATGCAGCCGGGCAGCAGCCGCTCGACCATCATCCGCACCTGCAGCTTGTCCGCCGCGCCGACGCCGACGATCGCCTTCTTGACGAACCGCGTCGCATATTCGGCGACCGGCAGCCCGGCGCGCGCTGCGACCAGCAGCACGACACCGCGCGCCTGGCCCAACTTCAGCGTCGATTGGCCGTTGGCGGTGACGAACGTCTCCTCGACGGCGGCGCTTGCCGGGCCGTGCGCCGCGATGATCGCGGCCAGCCCTTCGTAGAGCTGCATTAGCCGGTCGCTGAGCGGGTCGGCGGCCCGGCTTTTGACGCAGCCGTCGGCGATATGGCGCAGCCGGTTGCCGTCGGCCTCGATCACGCCCCAGCCGGTTTTCTGCAAGCCGGGATCGAGACCGATGACGATCATGGGTGTCCGTGGCTCACTTCGGTCGAAAGCCTTGAAAAATCCAGAATAGTCCGCGGATAAACCCCCAAGCCGGAAGTGCAACAAGCAAGATGCCGCCGAGCGCTCCGCCGATCGCATACTTCGCCTCGAGACCGGAGTCCGAAGCCATCGACCATCCCGAGATCAGACCCATAAAGGCCGTCACCGCGCTTGATACGATCAGCAATCTATTCCAGCCGCTCATGCTACATCCCCTCGGATTGTGTCTTACCCCAGCTTCGCCAGCACGTCCTCGGGCACGTCGTAGTTGCCGTACACCGTCTGCACGTCGTCGTCATCGTCGAGCGCGTCGATGAGGCCCATCAGCGTGCCCGCGGTGCCGGCGTCGACTACCACATGCTCGTTCGGGCGCCAGTGCAGCTTGGCGGTCTCCGGCGGCCCGAGCTGCTTCTCGAGCTTGCCCGAGACCTCGTGCAGCGCGTCCATCGCGGTGTAGATCTCGTGGCCGTCGTCGGACGACACGACGTCGTCGGCTCCGGCGTCGAGCGCCGCTTCGAACACCGCGTCGGGGCTGCCGGCCTTGAGGGCGTATTCGATCAGCCCGCAGCGTTCGAAGCTGTGGCTGACCGAGCCGCTCGCGCCCAGATTACCGCCGTTCTTGGCGAAGATCGTGCGGACGTGCGTCGCGGTGCGGTTGCGGTTGTCGGTCAGCGCCTCGACGATCAGCGCGACGCCGCCGGGGCCGAAGCCCTCGTAGCGCAGCTCCTCGAAGTCGTCGCCGCCGGGCTCGGCGGCTTTCTTGATGGCGCGCTCGACGTTTTCCTTGGGCATCGACTCCTTGCGCGCCGCCAGCACCGCGGTCCGCAGCCGCGGGTTCATATTGATATCGGGCAGGCCGCCCTTCGCCGCCACGGTAATCTCGCGCGCCAGCTTGGAGAAGATCTTCGACCGCTTGGCGTCCTGCGCGCCCTTGCGGTACATGATGTTCTTGAACTTGCTATGGCCGGCCATGGGTGTCCATCGATGGTGTGCGCGAGCCCCGCGTGTAGCGTTGCCCGCCCGGCATTGGCAATGCCGGGCGCTCAGCCCGCCGCGGCGCGCTGCGCCATCATCGCCTTCAGCCCCTCGGCCTGCTCGGCGACCGCGCGCGTGCCGAGTTCGCTCGCCTTGGCGCGCGCCCACCACGCGGCGAGGCCGGGGCGCGCGGCGATCAGCTCGGCGGTCGGCATCGATGCGCTGAACGCATCGAAGAAGAAGAACAGCGGGATCAGCGCGGCATCGGCGATGCTGAACTTGTCGCCGACGGCGAAGCTGTCGCCGGCCCGGCGGAAATGCTCGATATAACCCATCGCAAGCGCCAGCTTCTCGAGCGCCGGGGCGAGGCCTTCGGGTTTTTCGCGGGCGTTGAAGACGCCGCCGAGTTCGGGAACGAGATAGACGTCGGCCAGCCGCACCAGCAGCCGCTCGCGCGCCGCGGTCTTCGGATCGGCCGAGATCATCTTGGGGCCGGGGAGGACGGTGTCGAGATATTCGGCGATGACCTGACTTTCGGGCAGGTGAAAGTCGCCGTCGTGGAGCAGCGGGATTTTTGCCATCGGCGACATCGCCAGGAACGCGTCGGACTTGATCCCGCCCTCGGGGATTTCCAGCGCGAGGTCGTGTCCCTTGGCGCGGGCGACCAGCAACGGCCGCATGACGAACGGTGACAGCGCCACACCGTATAATCTCATGGCCATTCCTCCCCCGTGTGATGTTCGCCAATGGCGTCGGCGATTGGGATAAGCCTGTCAATCCAACCGATGCACCCGCAGGCGGGTAACGGCTGCTCCATAAATGATCATGCAACATTTCGACGATCTGCACGTAGCAGCGTCAGGCTTTGGTATCTGGAGCTTCCGGATCGCGGGGTCGACGTGTCAACGCAGCGTAGGGAAGGTACTTGTATGTCGAGCCGGTCGCCATTTTTCCAGACACCGCGCTACGCGGGCATCGTGTTCGGCATTCTCGGCATGGCGATGGCGACCAGTCCGGCTGACGCCACGGACTTTGTGCTGACGTCGAGCAAGGTGGTGATCGACGCACCGGCACCATTGTTCACGAACTCGACGGTCATGGGAACCTTGCGCCTCAGCGACGCCGTGCTGCCGGGCCAAAGCTTCGGTGCAGCCAGCATCACCGGGCTGATGTTCACCTTCGGCGGCATTCCCGCCACGCTCGCCGATATCGTCGCGGGCGGTGCGCCCGATCCCGTGCAGGCGTTCGGGACGAGGTCGGCCGACGGTAGCAGCTTTTCCGTATTCGACCTGCGCTTCAGCCTGCCGACGACGGTCAAGGGCTGCAGCTTCATCTGCGCCGGCCAGATCGTCATCAACAGCCCGATCGGGCCGAACGATCCGTCGAACTTCATCGCGATCGACGATAGTGCAGGCACCACGACGAGCGTCATCAGCAGCTTCACGCCGCGCTTCGCTATCGTGTCGAGCGCGGTTCCCGACGCGCCGGTATGGGCCCTGCTGTTGACCGGCTTCGGCGTCGTTGGCTCCGGCCTGCGCCGCCTCCGGGTGGCTGCGGCTTAGCGGCCGCAGTAGGGCGGTAGCGGCACCGGGGCGGAGCCCGTGCGCTGCCGCCATTCACCGTCGGCGGTGCGGTAATATTGGTTCGGCGCGACACGCGACTTGAACAGCTGGCAGCCGGTCGCCGCGCCGACGTCGACGACGGTCACGCCGGTCTTCGACGCGGCCGTATCGGTATACACCGCGCGCCGCTGGATATTGATCTGGTTGACGCGCTTGACGAGATCGGGATTGCCGCCGCTGCGGATGCCGACATAGCCGTCGCTCTGCTCGCCGACGGTGCCCGCGTCGCGCGCGGCTTCGACGACCGGATCGGCGGCCTGGGCCAGCGCCGGGCCAGCGGCTACGAGCATCAGCGCGAGACCGGTCATTAAAGGCAATCTGGTCATCAAAAGATTCCCGGGTTCTTCTTGATCAGGTCCTGCACGTCCTTTTCGAGCCGGACGACGACTTCCTGACGGATGTTGACGTTGAGCGTAATCTCGATCGGCTTGTCGGGCGCGCGCAGCTGGATGCAGCCGGTTAGCGCGGCGGTGAGCAGGAGAGCGATGATCGGTTTTACAGCCATGCCTTGTCCCTATCACGCCGGAACCTTGCCGCACAACGGATTGCCCGGGCCTGAACGATCATGGCGCGGGCTTCGCGGCGCGGATCACCGTCCGCGCGTCGCTGAACGAGGCCGCGGTGCCGAGCAGGGCGCGAAACGGCGCGCGCACCGTGACGCCGAACTTGAACGGCAGCCCGGCGGCGCGGAACGGCAGCTTGCCGGCGGGGCGGATCGGCACCTCGTTGGTCCCGGTGAAGTCGATGCCGGTGACCAGCTCGCCGTCGAGATCGCCGTCGAGCCGTAAAGCCAGCGTGCGGTAACGCAACTTGCGCAGCGCGTCGAACGCCAGCTTGCCCGCCGCGCCCATGCTGTCCTGCCCGACCTCACCGACATATTGCAGCAGGCCGCCCGTGGCACGCGCGGTCAGCACGCCGCCCTGTATGCGCCCGGATGCGCCGTCGAAGACCAGCGGCAGCACGCCGTCGAAGCGTCCGGTGGCGCTCAGGTTCTTGATCTCGAAGCGCTGCAGGAACGCCTCCGCATCGAGACCGTCGACCAGCACCGTGAAGTTTCGCCGCGCCACGCCGGCGCGGAGGATGGTCGGCTGCACGGTCATCGTGCCGCCGGTGAACGGCCAGCGCAGGCGCTCGATCGCGACGCTGCCGGCTCCCAGCAGCTGGAACTCGGCGGCGACGTCCTCGATGCTGATCCCGGGGTCGATCGCCGCGATGTGCAGCGCTTGATGCGGCGGCGTATGCAGCCTGGGCAGGTCGTCGAAGGCGATCGTGCCGTCGATCCCGCTGACCGGGCCGAGCGCCGCGGTGGCGAGCGCTACCGCGTCGAAGCGGACCTGCCCGGTCTCCGCCAGACCCGCCGGACCGAAGCCCAGATCGGCGTGGCTGATAACCTTGCCCGCGACGTTGGCGACGATGCCGCGCGCCAGTTCGCTGATCTGCAGCGGCTGCAGCGCGGGCGAGAAGGTCAGCGCGGAGTCGATCGTCGCTCGACCCGTCCGGTGCAAGAGATCGACGCTGCCCGCCACCGTCGCCAGCGTTGCGCTGGTCACCGAGGGCGGGCCGCTGGCCAGCCGGATCGTGCCGCGCGCCGTCATGCGGGCGGGATCGAGCCGCGCGCTCGCCGCGGCCACGCGCAGCGCGGCGAAGCGCGGTACCGCCGCCGCGTCGACGATGGTCGCGGCGGCGTCGGTGACCGTCGCCGTGCCCGCAACCAGCTGCCAGCGCGCCGAGCCGTCGCGCACCGTCAGCGCCGGTCCGACCGCGTCGACGCCGCTCAAGCTGCCGCGGCCGGTCCAGCCTCGGTCGGTAGCCGCCACCGCCGCGGCGATCGTCGCGTTGCCGTGCCAGCCACCCCCGCTTCCCGACAGCGCAAGCGCGGGCGTCGTCAGCGCCGGTGCGGCGGTCGTGCCGCGCAGCGCCAGCCGGAACGGTCGCGCGGTGACGGTCAGCGCGCGCCCACCGGCGCTGCCGCGTGCCGCCAGTCCCGACACCTCGAGATCGCCGGCCAGCCGCCCGCCGGTCAGCTGCAGCAGCGGACCGCGCGCCGCGGGGCACACGGTCAGCGCCAGCGGCTGCAGCACCGTCGTACCGAAGCTGGCCCGCCCGAGCGTCACCGGCGCGCAGCCGTCGCCGACGGCGAGGCTGCCCGTCGCCGGATCGAGGGCAATCACTGCCGGCACCCGCAACGCCTCGACCCGTCCGCCGGCCACCGCGCTCGACAGCAGGACGTTGCCGCTGATCCGCAGCCGCGTGCCCGCGACGATGAACCGCCCGCCGCCGACCGTCAGCGCATCGTCGCCGGCCCGCCACGGCGCGATCTCGAAGCTGCCGCGGCTTTCGCCCGCGACGGTCGCGACATCGGCATGTGCGGCTGGCAAGCCGCCCCCGCCCAGGTCGAAGTGCCCATCGACGCTGGTCGCCGCCGGGGTCCAGCCGATGCCCGGACCGGCGAAGCTCAGCTGCATGCCGCTCGCGCCGGTGGCGCGGGCCGAGGTCAACCGCACGGCCGGGCTGGTGCCGAGGTCGGCGGCGAATTGCGCCGTGGCGTCGATCGACCGCGCGGCGCGCCGGAACTGGTCGACGAGACGCACCGCAAGCGACGGCCAAGCCCTGGTGGCCGGCACCGCCGCTATCGCGGTCATCGACGTGATGCCGGTAGCCGCGGCGGTGCCCGTCAGCCGCACCGCGCCACCGCGCCGCTCGGCCAGCGCCCCGGTTCCATTGAACGCGGCCGCGTGGTCGCGCTCCGTTCCGGCATCGACGCCATGCAACCGCCACGATCCGGTCAGCGCCCCGGGGCGGCCGGCGACCGCCGCCGAGGCCGTCGCGATGCCGCTATGCAGCGCCTGCCACCGCGACGGCGCAATCGTCAGCGCCGCCTCCGCCCGGAGCGTCGCCAGACTGAGTGGTGCAGCCAGCGTCGCGCGCCAGTCGAGCCGCGGTGCAGCAGCGCCGCGACAGGCGATCCCGGTCATTCTGCCGGTCGCGGCCATGTCGAATGTCGTCGCTGCGGTGCTGACGACGACGGTCGCCGCGGCGCTCGTTGCGCGGCAGTCCGCTCGCCGCAACGCGACGGGTTGAAGGCGGGCGACTGCGCGGAAGTCGCGGTCGAGCCGGCCGCTCGCGTCGACCTGCCACGTCAGCTCGCCCGCCGGCGTCGCCACGCGGATGATGGCACCCGGCGCGCCGAGGCCGATCGCGGGAAAGCGCGTCGAGCGCCCCGGCGGAATCAGCCGGTCGAGACTGCCGAAGCTGACGCCGCCAGCGCCGGCCCGCATCCGCAACTGCGCGCCGTCGATGCGGACCGCGCGCACCGCGGGCGTCAGCCTCGACCAGCCGAGGTCGAGCGTCATCCGGCGGGCGGTCAGGTCGGGCGCGCCCGCCGGCCCCAGTCGCACATCGTCGAAAACCAGCCGGTTGCTGCCGACCCGCGAGGTCCGCGCCTGGGCGCTGACCCCGTTCGCCGCGAGGTAACGCCGCACGACAAGGTCGGTCACCGGTGCCCGTTGCAGCCAGATCGCCAGCCCGGCAATCAGCACGATAACGGCGATGCCGCCCAGTCCGTACAGCCAACCGCGGCGCTTCAAGCGGTCCACAGCGGGTCAGGACGCCACATCGGCAAAGCTCAGTCCGCCAGGCCCAGCGCCGCCTTGTACGTCTCGAGCAGTGCCTCGGCTTCCTGCCGCGCGCCCTTCTCCATCGCGCGCAGCTTGATGATGCTGCGCATTGTCTTGGTGTCGAAGCCGGTGCCCTTGGCCTCGCCGTAGACGTCCTTGATATCGTCGGCGATGCCCTTCTTGTCTTCTTCGAGCCGTTCGATCCGCTCGATCAGCAGCCGCAGCTGCTCGGCGGAAACATTGTCCGTCATGGAGTCTCCAATGGTGTTCGCAGCGCGCGGCTTACGGCGCGGGTCGGCACGGCGCAAGCCGCGCCGAGGGCGTCAGGCGCTGGTAACGCCCGGCTGGCAGCTTGGGCAGGCGAATACCCGTCGCGTCGCCAGCTGATACCGGTCGATCGGCCCCGCGCACGCCGGACAGGCGGGCTTGTTGAAGATATTGACGCGCTCGCGGTAGCGCGTGCGCGTCGACTTCACGCCGTCGCGCGTGATGATGGCGTTCTTCTCGACCCCGAGCTGGAGCAGCATCACCGCATCCGCCCAGATCCGGTCGAAGGCTTCGCGCGGCACCGCCTTGCCCGGCGTCCGCGGGTCGATCCGCTGCCGCCACAGGATCTCGCTGCGATAGATGTTGCCGATGCCCGCCAGCACCGACTGGTCCATCAGCAGCTGCCCGATCGAGGTCCGGCTGCGGCTGATCCGCGTCCACGCCCGCTCGGGATCGGCATCGGCGCGCAGCACGTCGGGGCCGATGCGCGCGATCAGCGCCGCGACGTCGGCGAGATCGAGCACCTCGCAGCGGTTCGGGCCGTTGATGTCGACGACGTGGCTGCCGCTGATCATCCGCACGCGCACGGCGCCGCGCGGCTCGGAGGCGGGCAGCTTTGCGGTGCGGAACTTGCCGAACAGCCCGAGGTGGATGTGCAGCGCCTGCACGTCGGCGAAGCGGTAGAGCAGGTGCTTGCCGTAAGCGTCGATCCCCGTGCAGACCTGCCCGTCGAGCTGCGCCGCACCCTCGGCAAAGCGGCCCTGCGGCGACACGACCTCAAGCCGCTGCCCGGTAAGCATCGGGCGCTGATCGCGCGCGGCGCGGTGGATGGTATGGCCTTCGGGCATGGTTCGGCTCGACGCTTAACAACATGCCGTGCGGGCGCGCATTGGTCGCCATGGTCGCAGCCGGCTGATGCCGCTAAGCCGACCCGGTGTCGAAGGTGGCCATCATCGGGGCGGGCATCGCCGGTCTGGCGTGTGCCGAAGCCCTGCTCGCGGCGGGGCGCGAGGTCGTGATCTTCGACAAAAGCCGCTCGGCCGGCGGCCGGATGTCGACGCGGCGGGTGGCGACGGCGCTCGGCGAAGCGCAGTTCGACCACGGGGCGCAATATTTCACGGCGCGCGATCCCGGCTTTCGGGGCCGCGTGCAGCGCTGGCGGGCAGCGGGCGTGGCGCTGCCGTGGCCTGCCGCCGGAGCCGATACGTGGGTCGGCGTCCCCGGGATGAGCGCGCCCGCGAAGGCGATGGCAGCAGGCTGCGACGTGCGTTGGTCGGCGCGGGTCGATAGCTTGCAACGGCAAGGTCGGGGCTGGACGTTGCATGGCGCGGCTGCGGGGCTGGGCGATACCGCGTTCGATGCGGTGATCGCGGCACTGCCCGCCGAACAGGCGGCCGTGATGCTCGCGCCGGTTCATGCAAGTTTTGCGGCCCACGCTGCCGCGACGCGCTCGGCCCCGTGCTGGACGTTGCTGCTGGCGTTCGCCGAGCGCCTCGCCATCGACGCCGAAATCCTTCGCGACAGCGGCGCGGTCGGCTGGGCGGCGCGCAATTTGGCGAAGCCCGGCCGCTCGGGACCCGAGGCGTGGGTGGTGCAGGCCGGTCCGGCGTGGTCGGCGGCGCAGCTGGAGCTGACCCCCGAGGACGCCGCAGCGGCGCTGCAGCGCGAGTTCGCCATGCTCGCCGGGATCACGCTGCCCGAGCCGCTGGTCAGCGTCGCGCATCGCTGGCGCTACGCCCGGTCAGGCGCGCTCGGACAGACGGCGTTATGGGATGCCGGGTCGCGGCTCGGCGTCTGCGGCGACTGGCTGATAGGCCCGCGCGTCGAAGCGGCGTGGCTGTCGGGCACCGCGCTGGCCGGGCGGATCGTCGCTGGCGGCTAGCGGCGGCGGCTTCGCACCGTGCGGCGGCTATTTGATCACATAGTCGAGGCTGACCGACCCGTTCGCCGGAAGCGCGATCCGGAAAATCGGACGGCCGTCCTTCATGCCGACCGGCAGCGTCGACGCGACGACGCGGAGCCTGCCGTAGGTGCGCAGGCGCAGCTCGAAATTTACGGCGTGACCGCTGGCGTTGGTGACAGCGACGTGCTCCAGCAATGTGCCGACGGTCCACGCGACGGCGAGTTCGGAGGTTATATCGTGCCGCGGCGGCGCGCTGGCGTCGAAGCTCAGCCGCGTCTGCCGAACCTCGAGATCGGCCGCTTTCCCGATATCGAGGTCGAACGGCTCGCCCTCGGCGGTGTCGCGCAGGTCGGCCTCACCGACATAGCCGGTGCGCCCGCCCGCGGTCTGGAACAGCGCGGCATGCCCCGAAGGCAACGGCAGCCCGAGGTGGTTGGCGGCCGTGTTAGTGAACCGCAGCACGCTTTGCGCCGGCGTCAGCTCGTTATTTCCGTTGCTGTTAATATCGGCGACGTAGACCCGGTCGAACACCACGCCATGCTGGTCGAGCAACCGCGTCTGCTTCGCCTGCCGCGACGCGACCGTCGTCGGATACGGCACCCGGTAGAGCTTGAGGTCGCCGAGCTGTTCCGGCGGCGGAGGGGACAGCGTGGGCGCCGGTGGGGCCGGTGCCGGCATCGCCATCGACGCCATGCGGCGGCTCGCGGTAACCATTATCTCCTGCGACTTCAGCATCGCGTTCGCAAACGGACTGACCATCGCGATATCCGGCTGGTCGACCGTGTCGCTGGTCGTGCCCAGCGGGTAGCAGCGGGCCAGCACGACCGGCACCGCGACGGGCTCGACGGCATCATCGACGCGGTTGAGCCGCCCGGCGATGATCTGCGTCGCGGCCTGGTGCAGGCTCTCGCCGTTGCCGTTCGCCAGCGTAATCCACGCCGACAGGTCGAGCGTCCGGCCGCCCGCCGCGACCTTCGCGGTATAGTCCGCCGACCAGTCGAAGCCGTCGGCGAGATACGACAGCGTCACCGTCGCGGTCACCGCGCGCGCCGCGTGAGTCGTCACCGACAGCGTCGGCACCGACGACAGCCCGGCGGGAATGCGGCTGAACGCGAACGTCTCGGGCAACCCGGAGCAGCGCAGCGCCTCGACCCCCGCGGCGGTCTCGAACACGATACCGTCGGCGGTCGCCGAGCGGATCTTCGCGGGGACGCGGCTGGTCTTGCCGGTCTGGCGATCGGAACGCACCAGCGTGACGTCGGCGTCGACCGCGGCCTGCAGCAGCGCCGCGGGCGACAGCAGCGCGGCGTTGCGGTTCTTCCCGATAACGCCGCCGGGCAGCCCGGTGACGATCGCCGACTCGGCGCGGATACCGCCGACGACGCCTTCGAAGCGCAGCCGGGCGGTCCCCGCCGGCAGCAGGACGGTGCGGGTCTCGGTGACCAGCGCGAAGCCGCCGAGCGCGTTCAGGTCGAGCGTGCCGCCGTTGCGGTACGGGGCGCGGTAGATCGACACAGCGACCGCGCTCGGCGGCGAGGCGGCGATCTCGGCGGCGGGGTCAGCAGCTGCGGACGCGTCACTGGCCAGCGCCGCGAGCAGGACCGCGAGCAGCCGGCTCCGCATGATGCGGCTCAGTACCGCGACTCGAACGTCGCGTTGACCTCGGCCTTGCCGTTCGCCGGGACGTTGACCTCCCATGTCGCGGTATCGGCATCGGCCCGGCGGCTTTTCAGCGTTTCGCTGACCACCTTCGTGTCGCCCCACAGCCCGTTCTGGATCAGGTTGACCGTCACCGCCTTCGGCAGCGCGTTGGTCAGCGTATAGTGCATCGTCGTGCGCCAGCGCGTCGGCCCGAGCTTGTCGCGCTTGTCGACCGCGCTCTTGACCTTGACGTCGAACGCGTCGCCGGTGCTTAGCGACAGCGTCGATCCCATCGGCGTATGGTCGATGCGGCTCTCGCCGATGAACTGCGGCGAGCCGCGCTTGTCGCGCAGGTAGAAGCGTACGATGCCGGCGGGCAGCTGGTCGCCGAGCCCACCCTTGGCGCTGTTGCTGAACTGATAGATCGAGGTCGCGCTGACCGGCTGCTCGATCGTCTGCAGCCAGTTCAGCCGCGCCTCGTAACCATGCTGCGCCGGGGCTCCGCGCACGTCGAGGAAGCTGACCTGCTTGGTCTGCTGGTTGGCGATCGTGGTGCGCGCCGCCAGCGGATACAGATAATAGTCGCCGAGCCGCCCGCGGCTGCCGCTCTCGGTTCCGGCCTCGACCAGCGTGCCACGTTCGGGCTGCGGGAAGCGCGGGTAGCGGGTGGCGAACTGCGGACCCTCGTCGCCGTCGAGCAGCTGCGGGTTGCCCGCCACCAGTAACGTATCGGCGTTGTCGTAGGTGACGCCGCTGGCGTTGGTCAGCGTCACCCAGCCCTGGACGTCGATCCTGCCGGCCGCCTCGTCGAACAGCGCGACATAATCGGCGCGCCAGCCGAGCCCCGGCGTCAGATAGCTCAGCGTGCCCGGCCGCGTCCCGGGTTTCGCATCGACGAGCACCGACAGCGTCGGCCGGGCGCGCAGGTTGTCGGGCACCTTGTCGAAGATGACGCGCACCGGCAGCCCGTCGTCGCGCAGCACCTCGATGCGGTTGCCGATGCGCAGCACGACGCCGCCGTTGGTCGCCAGCACCTCGGCCGTCTCGCGGGTCTCGGCCCCGTTCGCGGGGTTGGTCCGAACGATGGTGACGACGTGACCGACCGCTTTCTCCATCATCTTGGCGGGCGACAGCAGGTCGAAATCGAAATTCTGCTCGATGATGTCGAGATCGCGCGCGGTCAGCGACACCGTCTCCGAGCGGATTTTTGCCGAGACATTCTCGAACTCGAGCTTCTGACGCCCGCCGGTAAGCGTCAGGTCGCGGGTGTCCTGCACGAGTGCGGTATTGTTGGCATAGATCGTGATGGCGAGATTGGGGGCGGCGGTCGCGGTCGATGCGGCTGCCAGCAGGGCGGCGACGACGGCGGCGTTCAAGCGCTTCGGCAACAGCTCACTCCCGGCAGGCGAAGCGAAGCGCGCCCCGCGTGTGCAGGATTTAGCAGGTTTCTCTGCGAGCAGCGCAACTTTAAGCGAACCCGGCCTGACCCGGATGGGAAGAATAGATTAAAGCATCAAGTTGCGGCGCAGCACGAAACGGTAGATGGCGACTGATATAACTGCACCGACCAGGGCCGAAATCCATCCGGCCATCGCGTCGACATGATTTGGGCCGGCCAGATGCAAACTGCCCCAGCCGTCGAGCATCGCGCCGGCGACGCTTACGATGATGGTGACCGGCCAGTCGCCGGCAGCGCGGCCGGGGTACAGCAGCTTCGAAACGATACCGACGGCGAGGCCGATCGCCAGCCAGCCGATAATCGCGAAGTCAACCATCGTCGCCTCTCCATCCTCGGCCGCCTGCGGGCACAGCTGCAGGGGCTTTCCCAGACGCTGCCGTTTTCGCGGAACTGACCCGGCTCTGAAAGACGCAGCTAGGCCCGACAGCATAGTATAATCAGGTTAACGACCAGCGCGGCACAGCGGCACCGCTGCGGCGTTATATTTTTCGGAAGGCGATCGGCGGAGCGACGATGGCGACGAACATCAAGGCGGTGACCAAATTGCGCGAAGCGGCCGATGTCACGCATCTGCAGAGCATCGTCGCGCACCTCGACGAGGGTATCGTGCTGATCGACCGCGAGCGGACCATCCTGTGGGCGAACGACGCCGCGCTGGCGATGCATGGCGTTCGGACGTTGAGCGATCTCGGCG
Organism: Sphingomonadaceae bacterium; assembly: GCA_031421275.1. GTDB lineage: Bacteria > Pseudomonadota > Alphaproteobacteria > Sphingomonadales > Sphingomonadaceae > Polymorphobacter_B. The sequence goes on along the minus strand of JANOOK010000043.1, from coordinate 5,436 downwards.
CGAACGTCGCCGAGTTCCGGACGCGCTTCAAGCTGCACACCCGCGAGCGGGCCCCGCTCGATCACGGCCAATATCCGATCGACCGGGTGGTCGCCGGCGAGGCGTTCGCCGGCGTCACCGTCGAGGTCACCCGCGCCGGCCGCAACGAACCCGAGTGGGTCCATCAGGTACGGAGCCTCATCCTGACCGGCCGCGATGGTGCGCCCGACTGCCTCGTCCTGATCATCCGCGACGATTCCGAACAGTTCGAAGCCGAGCACAGTTTCGAGCAGGCGTTCAACGCCAATCCTGCCCCGGCCCTGCTCTGCCGGTTGGCCGACCTGCGCTTCCTGAAGGCGAACCAGGGCTTCCTCGACATGACCGGCTTTGCGGAAGACGACATCGCCGGCCGCTCGATCTACGAGTTCGACATCTTCGAGCACGCCGCCGACCGCGAGCTGGCCAAGGAGCACCTCGCCAAGGGTAACACCGTACCGCAGATGGAAACCGAACTGGAGCTGCCGGGGGGCAGCCGGAAACTGGTCGTCGTCGCGGGGCAGACGATCGAGCTGCGCGACGAGCCGTGCATGCTGTTCACCTTCGCCGACCTCGAGCCGCGGCGCGTCGCCGAGACCGCGCTGCGCCACAGCGAGGAGCGTTTTGCCGGCGCGTTCCAGCTGGCGCCGGTGGCGATGGTCGTCGCCTCGCTGAAGGACCATCGGCTGTGCAACGCCAATGCCGCATTCAACGAGCTGACCGGCCATGACGACGAGCATGTCGTCGGCCGCACCCCGAGCGACCTGACCCTGTGGGATAGCGGCGACACGCGGCGGCGGCTCGAGCGCGAGCTGGCCGCCAACGCCCGCCTCGACAAGGCCGAAGCCCGGATCAAGACCAAGGACGGCAAGCTGCTCGACTGCCTGGTCTCGGCCGCGCCGATCACCATGGGCGGCGACCCCTGCATCCTGTGGGTCATCCAGGATATTACCGAGCGGCGGCAATCCGAGCTCGACCTTGTCACCGCGATCGAGGCCGTGATGCAGGATGCCAGCTGGTTCAGCCGCAACGTCCTCGAAAAACTCGCCAACCTGCGCTCCCGGCAGGCCGATGTGCCGCCGCGCGAGGTCGCCGAATTGACCAAGCGCGAGAAGCAGGTGCTTGAACTCGTGTGCCAGGGGCTCGACGACAGCGCGATCAGCACGACGCTGGGGATGTCGCGCAACACGGTCCGCAACCACGTCGCGCGCATCTACGCCAAGATCGGCGTCAACAAGCGCGGTGCGGCGATCGTCTGGGCCCGCGAACGCGGCCTGGCGCACGGCGACAGCGCGCGAGGGAAGGCCAGGGCCGGCGGGTGAGCAGCGCCGCTCGCCGCCGGTTCCTACGACAGCGTTTCAGTAAGGTTGAACCGGAGATCGTCACCCCCGCGAAGGCGGGGGTCTATACACGTCAGTCGTTTGACGCGTATGGGCCCCCGCCTTCGTGGGGGTGACGATCAGTTTGGATGAAGCCAACTCTAGGACCGCGGCGGTGCCAGCATCGCCGCGTCGAGCGCGGCCAGTCCGCGCCTTCCGGCGATATAGCGGTCGGCAGCCGCCAGCCACGCCGTAGCGCGCGCGCCGCCCGGAGCCGGCAGCGTTGCCAGTCGGTCGCGCGCCGCCGCGACATCGCCAGCCCGCAGCGCGGCGGCGGCAGCGTCCACCGCCGCCGCGCCGGCCCCGGCGCGCGGACTCGTGTGCACCCGCACGACCGTCGCCAAGGCGCTGCTCAGGCTCGACAGCCAGTCGCCGGGCGGCGCAGGCTCTTCGACGAGCTGCGGGCGCAGCCGGTCGAAGCTCTGGCGCAGGCCGGCCAGCGTTACCGGTTCGGCCCCGAGCGCCGCGACCGCTTCGACCGCACCGGGGTAGCTCGCGGCCAGCAACTGCCGCAGCGGCAGCTCGAGCGCGCCCAGCCGGACGCCGCTGTCGATCGCGTGGTGGGCCGCCAGCACGGCCAGCAGCGCCGGCGCGCGGCCATTGGCGACGGTACCGCTGGCGGCGGCCGCCTGTTGCGCCTGCCCGATGATATCGAGACGCCCGCTCAGGGTGGCGATGGCCGCGGTCAACTGATCGAGCCGGGCGGTGACGGCCGGGCTGCCGGGCTGGCCCGCGTCGAGCCGCGTCTCGATACGGACCAGCTTTTCGGTAATTCGGGCCAAGGTACCGGATGTGGCCGCGCCGGTCACCGCGCCGGTCGCCGCTGCGGTCGGACGCGTTTCGAGCGCTGCCGAGCGGTCTTGCATCGGGTCTGTCGAGCCCGCTGCTGCCGGTTGCGGCATCGGTGCCGGGGCGGTGCCCAACCCCGGCAGCTGGCTGCGGACGCTGTGTTCGAACCACGGATTGGCGATCAGCCCGAGCGCGAACGCCAGCAGCACCGCGCTGATCACCCACGGCAGCACCGAGCGCTCGGCGCGGGCGACCGGGCGCGCCGCCGGTGCGCGCAGCCGGTCGAGCCGCTCGCGGCTGCCCGCGCCCGGTCCGGTGTCGTCGAACGGCTCCATGTTCATGGCGGCCGTTGTAGCACCGGCGGGCCCTGCGGCAACCCTGCCGCGGTCAGCGCCGCAACCCCGCTGCCGCCAGCAACGCGGTTTCGGTCGGGACGGGCGCGGCGATGCCCGACGCCCAACCCGGGCCGGCGGCGGCAAGCACCTGCGGGCTGAGCGCGGCGATCGCCAGCCTGCGACGGTCGAGCCGGGCGGCGTCGACCAGCGCCGCAAAGTGTCCCGCGGTGCGAGCCGAATATAACAGCGTCAGCGTGGAGGTCCCGGCCAGCGCGCTGACCGCCGGCGCGGCCAACGCCGCCGCCAGTGTCGCTGCATAGACGACGTGCAGATCGACGTTCGGGGGCAAGTCGCGCGCGGCGCGGTCGCGCCCGGCGAGATAGAGGACGCGCCCGAGCCCGCTGCCGCCGATGCGCTCCAGCATGACAGCAGCGGTCCCAGGTGTGGCATTGACCGGATCGGCGTGCTTCGACGCAAGCGCAATCTGCCCCGGCACTGCGAAGCCCGCGTCGCGCGCTGCCTGCGCCGTTGCCGCCCCCACCACGAAGACCGGCAGATGCCGCAACGTGGCGAGCTGCGGTCCGGCCAACCGCACCGCCGCCGCACTCGTGAACACGACCGCCTCGGGCAGCACCTCCGGCAGCTCCCAATCGACCGCCGCGGTAATCAGCAGCGGTGCGAGCACGACGTCGTGCCCGAGCGCCGTCAGCCGCGCCGCCGTCCGCGCCGCCTCGGGCTGCGGCCGGGTAACCAGCACCTGCACGCGTCAGCCCGCCGGCCGTCGTTCCGCCGACGCGCGCGCCCCCGCGCCGAACAGCGCCGCAAGCGCAGGGCTGGCCGACGCGAGCAGCTCGGCGGCGGCGTCGCTCACCGCGGCAGTCGCCGCCTCGAAGCTGGCCGACGGCAGCATGACCCGCACTGTCCGGCGCTCGCTGCCGTCGGGCAGGAGAATCTCGGCGCGGAAATCGATGCCGCCCGGGTCGAACACTGCCAGCGCCGCGACCGAACTGTGGCAATCGGCGAGCAGCGCGGCGAGCAACGCGCGCTCGAGCCCAACCGCAAAGCTGGTCGGGGCATGGTCGATGGCCGCCAGCTGCGCCAGCGTGACGCCGTCGGCGGCGCGCGCCGTCAGCCCGACCGCGCCCTGCGCCGGCGCGGGCAGCACGGCCTCGGTCGGGATCGCGGCACCCTCATCCAGCCCCAGCCGGTCGAGTCCGGCGGCCGCGAGCAGCGTCGCATCCGCCTCGCCCGCCGCCAGCTTGGCCATCCGGGTCGCGACGTTGCCGCGCAGCGGCACGACCACGAGGTCCGGGCGGAGATGCCGCAGCTGCGCCGCACGCCGCGGGCTCGACGTGCCGACGCGTGCGGCGTGCGGCAACGCCGCGATCGACGCCGCCCCGAGCAGCCGGTCGCGCACATCGGCGCGCGGCAGCATCGCGGCGATGACGATGCCGTCGGCCAGCCGGGTCTCGACGTCCTTCATCGAATGGACCGCGGCATCGATGCGCCCATCGAGCAGCGCGGCGTCGAGCTCCTTGGTCCACAGCGCCTTGCCGCCGATGTCGGCGAGCGGGCGGTCCTGGATGCGGTCGCCGGTGGTGACGATCGGCACGATCTCGACCACGATGCCGTGCGCCGCGGTCAGCGCCGCCGCCGCCAGCCGCGCCTGCGCCAGCGCCAGCGGCGAGCCGCGCGTCCCGAGGCGGAAGGGGGCTGTCATCGGCAGCGCTTGTGCTAGACGCGCGCCGTGATGGCAAGCCGATGAACCTTCTTCCGTTAGCCGGGCCGCTCGTCCTCGGCATCGAATCGAGTTGCGACGAGACCGCGGTGGCGCTGGTGCGCGGCGACCGCACGATCGTCGCCCAGCGCATCGCCAGCCAGGATGCGACGCACCGCCCGTTCGGCGGTGTCGTCCCCGAACTCGCGGCGCGCGCGCATGTCGAGGTGCTCACCCCGATGATTGCCGCGGTACTGGCCGAGGCCGGGCTTCGACTTCGCGACGTCGACGCCGTCGCCGCGACCGCGGGTCCCGGGCTGATCGGCGGGGTCATGATCGGGCTGGTCACCGCCAAGGCGTTGAGCTTTGCGGCCAGCAAACCGCTGCTGGCGATCAATCACCTCGAAGGCCACGCGCTGTCGCCGCGGCTGGTCGCGCCCGGACTGGTGTTCCCCTATCTGCTGCTGCTGGTCTCGGGCGGGCATTGCCAGCTGCTCGCGGTCGACGGCGTCGGCCACTATCGCCGGCTGGCGACGACGATCGACGATGCCGTCGGCGAGGCGTTCGACAAGGTCGCGAAAATCCTCGGGCTGGGCTTCCCCGGCGGCCCGGCGGTCGAGCGGGCGGCGGCGGATGGTGATCCGGCGCGGTTCAGGCTGCCCCGGCCGTTGGTGGGCAGCGCCGAGCCGCATTTCTCCTTCGCCGGACTGAAAAGCGCCGTACTGCGCGCCTGGCAGGGATTGCCCGACCCGGACGAAAATGCCGGAGCCGATCTCGCCGCCGGCTTCCAGGCCGCCGTCGTCGATTGCCTGACCGACCGCACCCGCCGCGCGCTCGCCGCCATGCCCGAAGCGACGGCGCTGGTGGTCGCCGGCGGCGTCGCCTCGAATGCCGCCGTCCGCGCCGGGCTGAGCGAACTCGCCGCGACCCACAACCTGCCTTTCGTCGCGCCGCCGCCGTGGCTGTGCACCGACAACGCCGCGATGATCGCCTGGGCCGGGGCCGAGCGGTTCGCGCTCGGGCTGATCGACGGCCTCGACGCGGTCGCCCGCCCGCGCTGGCCGCTCGACCCGACAGCCGAGCCGGTGCGCGGCGCGGGCGTGCGGGCGTGAGGCGCTCAATCGCTTACGCTCAATCGAACCACCCCCGCTCATCCCGAGCGAAGTCGAGGGACGCACAATTTTCGGGCAGGTCCCTCGAC
>JANOOK010000042.1:0-22310 GCA_031421275.1 Sphingomonadaceae bacterium | reverse complement strand
GCGCCGCCAAGCGTTCGGCAGCCAGCGTGCAGCTGCCTGCCGACAGCGTCGTGTTGGTCTCGACAAGCTCCTGATAGAGCGCCCGAAATTGCGCCTGATCGGGGCGCAGCGGTCGCGCGGCGGCAGGAGCGGCTAGCGTCGTGACGATGGCGGCACTAACGAGATATTTCGCGAACTGCATGGTGTTTCCCTTGCTCACTTCCCGTCGTCGTTCCCGCGAAGGCGGGAACCATGACCTCGAACTTCATCGATTTGAGGTCATGGGTTCCCGCCTTCGCGGGAATGACGAAAGCCATTTGGCCAACGAGGCAATCGGTGCAACCACGCGCCTACTTCCGCGCTGCGAGGATCGCATCGAGCCGCGCCGGCCCCGTTCCCTCGCGCACCAGATGCGGATAGCGCAGCCCGCCGCGGTAATCGATCTTGACCGTGCGGAAGTGGTCGCCGGTCTTGACCAGCAGCTCGATCGGTCCACCCTTGGCCGCCGCGGTGATCGTCGACTTGAGCAGGTCGGCGTCATAGGCTTCACCGTTGATCGCGGTGATCTGCGTGCCGACGGTCAGCCCGGCGTTGAACGCCGGCCCGTCCCACCGTACGACACCGAGCGTGCCGTCCTTGTCGAGCGTCACGCCGATCGAATATTGCAGGTCGGTACGCTTCGCCAGCAGGTTAGCCGCCTTGGCGTAATCGCTCTGGGTGTCGGTGAAGGTCAGCTTGTAGCCGCCGCGCGCCAGCCCGGCGAGCGGCGCGCCGGGACCGTGGCCGTCCAACCGGCTACGCAGGAACGTCGCCCAATCATAGGGCTCGACCGCGTTCAGCGTCTGCACGACATCCTCGAAGGTATACGTCACCTCGCTGAAATTGCCGTCCTCGATCCCGTAGAACCGCTTGGCAAAATCATCGAGCGAGCGCTTGCCGCCCGAGCGTTCGCGGATCAGCGTGTCGGCATCGAGCCAGATCAGCAGGCCCTCGTTGTAGTAATCCTCGCTGCGCTGCCACGTCACCCACGGCTCGGAGCGACGATAGGTCGTGATCGGGTCGTTGACGGTATCCTGCATCGCCCGCCAGCTGCGGCCCGAGCGCGCATCGTACGCCGCGGCGGTCTCGGCAATCGCGTCGCGGACTTGGCTCCCGGTCTGCAGCCCCGAGCGTGCCGCCAGCATGACGCCCCAATATTGGGTCTGGCCCTCATAGACCCAGAGCAAACTGTTGCGCATCGGTTCGCTGTAGTTCGCCGTCCACGCATCGGCCCCGCGGCGGAACTTGCCGTCCCAGCTATGGCTGAACTCGTGCGTCATCAACTGGCGTGTCGCGACGGCCTTGTCCCACTCGGTAAAGTAGTTCGCGACGGTGCCGTTCTCGCTCGACCGGTGATGCTCGAGCCCCTGCCCGCCGAGGTGTTCGCTCAGCGACAGCAGAAAATCATAATGATCGTAATGGTGCGAGCCGTAAAGTTTGTACGCCTGCGCGACCAGCGCGCGGTGCGCATCGAGCTGCGCGTCAGTGGCGAGCAGCTGCTCGGGGCGATCGGCGACGATATCGAGATGGACCGGCACTGGCGATGCGCTCAGCTCGACCCGGCGGAAGTAGCGCCCGGCATACACCGGCGAGTCGACGAGCACGTCGAACGGCACCGGCTGAAAGCTGGTCGTCGCGCCCGTCGTCGACGCCGTGGTCAACGCTGTGCCGAGCTGCCAGCCCGTCGGCAATGTCAGGCTGGCGGCGACCTGGATATCACGGGTGAAATAGCCCGCCGGGTAGAGCGCCAGCGACGACCACGGCAGGTCAGTCATGACGGGCGTGATCTCGGTCCGGCCCTGTTTCGCATCGGTCGGCGACAGATACTGGAAATCGATGTCGAGCGCGGTCGCTTCGGCCGGCACGTCGATGTGGAAGGCGAAGACGTTGACCGGATCGCGCCGCCATTCGAGCCGCGTGCCGCCGCTGCTGACCATCAGCCCGGCAAGCTCGTCGATCGGTCCGCGCGGACCGTGTTCGCCCGGCAGCCACTGCGGATAGAGCAGCACGAAATCGCCCGCCGTGCTCACCGGTACCCGCTCGTGGATGCGGAAGATGCGCCGGTCGGTGTCGGTGGCGTCGACCTTGAGCTCGATCGTGCCCGGGAAGGGGATGTCGCGCGGGGCGGAAATGGGCGGCGGTAGCGGTACCGGTTGCGGTCCAGGGCTGGCAAAAGCGGCTGTCGAGAGCAGGGCGGCGAGCGCGAAGGACTTGATCAATGCGGGTGCTTTCAATCGAGGATTTGGGGCAGCTTAACGCGCCCGTCGGCTAGCGCAACAATCTTCCATTTTCCCCGAATGGGCGATCTGGAGGCTCACGCGAACGGGTTCCTGTTCCCCCGCAGCGTCAGCCGGATCGGCACGCCGTCGAACCCGAGCTCGTCGCGCAGGCCGTTGACCAGATATCGGCGATAGCTTTCGGGCAGTTCCTCGAGCCGGTTGCCGAACACCACGAACGTCGGCGGGCGCGTCGCGGCTTGCGTCACGTACCGCAGCTTGATGCGGCGGCCGCCGGCGGCAGGCGGCGGGTTACGGCTCAGCGCCGCCTCGAACCAGCGGTTAAGCGCGCTCGTCGAGACCCGCCTGCTCCAGCCGTCGCGCGCCTCGAAGCTCGCCTTCATCAGGATGTCGAGCCCCTTGCCGGTCAGCCCCGATACCGCGATCAGCGGTACGCCCTTGATCTGCGCGAGCCCGTCGTCGAGCGCCCGGCGCACCCCCTGGAACAGCGCCGACTGATCGACCGCGACGTCCCACTTGTTGAGCGCGACGATCAGCGCGCGACCTTCGCTCAGCACCATGTCGGCGATGCGCAGGTCCTGCGCCTCGAGGCCCAAGGTGGCGTCGAGCAGCAGCACCACGACCTCGGCGAAATCGACCGAGAACTTGGTGTCGACGGCGGCCATGCGTTCGAGCTTGTCGGTGACCTTCGAGCGCCGCCGCAATCCGGCAGTGTCGACCAGGCGCACGGCCTGCCCGAGCCACTCGGCATCGATGGTGATCGAATCGCGGGTGATTCCGGCCTCGGGGCCGACGACCAGCCGGTCCTCGTCAAGCAGCTTGTTGATCAGCGTCGACTTGCCGGCGTTCGGCCGCCCGACGATCGCGAGCTTGAGCGGACCGTTCTCCTCGTCCGGCGTATCGGCCGCTTCGGCCAGCGCCGCCGCTTCGGCGATCAGCGGATCGAGGATCGGCAGCAGCGCCTCGTACAGGTCGGCCATGCCCTCGCCGTGTTCGGCCGAAATCTGCACCGGTTCGCCGAAGCCGAGCGCATAGCTTTCGGCCACCCCGCCCTCGCCGGCGCGGCCTTCGGCCTTGTTCGCCACCAGGATCAGCGGGGTATTGTGCGCCCGCAGCCACTGCGCGAAATGGCGGTCGAGCGGCGTGATCCCGGCGCGCGCGTCGAACACCAGCAGCGCGACGTCGCTCGCCCCCAGCGCCGCAGCGGTTTGCGCCCGCATCCGCCCGGCGAGCGTCGCCGCGTCCGCATCCTCGAATCCGGCGGTGTCGACGATCTTGAAGTTGAGGTCGTACAGCATGCCGTCGCCCTCGCGCCGGTCGCGGGTGACGCCGGGCGTGTCATCGACCAGCGCCAGCTTGCGCCCGACGAGGCGGTTGAACAGCGTCGATTTACCGACGTTTGGGCGGCCGACGATAACGACGGTGGGGGCACGGGGGATCATAGGCGGACGGCTTAAACTAGTTGCTGCAACTTGTCGTCGCCTGCACTGTCGTAGGTGGCAGCTAAGCAAGGCGTTATGAGACGTTCTCGTGTTCGGACAATCCTGACGGCGCTCGCTGTCATCGCCGTGTTCGGGTTTTTGGCGGCTTACTGGCTGTTCTACGATAACCGGCTACCGACAAAGGGGCATTTCGAGCTGGACAGCGCCGCGCTGCATCGCGAAGCCGCGCTACTGCCCGGTCCGAAGGCGACGAGCATCGAGGTCGAGATCCTCTCGCACCGCAACGTCCCCAAGATCGCCTTGGTCGCAGGTAGTGACTGGGGCGCGCTCGACACGGTTCGCGCCAGCTATCGGCTGATGTTTCCCGACCGCTCGATCATCGTCGACACCGCCTATGATGCAGCGGGATCGCATGCCAATCACGACGACAGTTATGACGCGCAATCGTGGCAGCGGCTTGTCGCGGCGATGCGGACCGCCTCGGCAATCGTCGTCACGCACGAACACGGCGACCATATCGGCGGTCTGCTGACGAGCCCCGACGCACCGGACTTGCTGACCAAAGCTATTGTTTCGCAGGCGCAGTTCGATCACCCCGACCTGACGTTGCCGGTGCGATGGCCGCGCGGCAGCCGTGAACACTTCGTCCCGCTCCGCTACATCGGCTTGCACGCGATCGCGCCGGGCGTGGTGCTGGTCGCGGCACCGGGTCACACGCCGGGATCGCAGATGATCTACGTCGAGCTGGCCAATGGCCGTCGGTATCTATTCATGGGTGATGTTGCTTCGGCTGCCGATGACGTCCGGCTGCAGCGCATCCGCTCGCGGATGGTCACCGACTTCATGACGCGTGACGATCGGACCGCCGTCATGCTGCAGACGATGGCGCTGCACCGCCTCGCTGCGGCCGAGCCCAAGATGACGCTGGTGCCCGGCCATGATGGACCCGCAATTGCTGCGCTCGAGGGCGCTCACCTCTTGCGACGCGGCTTCAGCCTGGAGGCAAGTAATGACCGGCTTCCGTCAACTATTGCCGCAGACAGCAATAAGTGACATCGTATGCTGGTCGATAAGGCTGGAGTGTTGGCGTTACAGGGAGTGATCGTGATTACGATGATGCCGCTGTCGAACTTCGATCTTTCACGCGTCTTTATTCGAACATCGCTTGGTGGGCTGCTGTTAGCGGCGTCCACGACGGCCTTCGTGCCGTCCCCGGTGCAAGCCGCTCCGGGCGGTCACCTGATCTGCCGGGTGTACACTTATTTCAGCGACAAGGAAGAAACCAAGCAGGTCGGACTGTTTGCCCGTTGCCCGGGCGGCACGCACACCGGGCGCACGACGAAATGGTTCACCGTCGAGACGTTCACAGTCGGCAATCGCCCGGACGTCGGTGGCGGGCAGACACCCGGTAGCCTGCCTTGCGAGTTTCTGGCAGCGGGCTGCGGCGATCTTCCGGTGCCGCGTTAATCGCCACCGCGCTTGCACGTTTGAGACACATACCGTGGCACCGTCCTGAACGCCGGCGTGCCCTAAAACGGCATGATCGCGGGAATTCCTCCTGGCGCGTCGACGAACCGCCGTGAGCGATCACCGATACGCGCTTAGCCGCCCCTTGTCGTCCATCACGAAAACCATGTTGCTCGCCACGATCGGCGGTAGGAAAGCGGGTTTCGCCAGTCGCACCGCCGATAGGATCTTGCCGGTATACGGCGACACCGAGACCAGCTGGCCGTTCGAGCCCGACAGGATCAGGCGGTCGGACGCGAGCACCGGGCCGAACCACTGGTACGAGCCCCGGCCCTTTTTCTTGTCGTCGCGATGGGCATAACGCGGCAGCTGGGTCACCCATTTGATCTTGCCCTCGCCGCGCGTCAGGCAGACCAGCTCGGCATCGAGCGTGACCGCATAGATGAAGTCGCCCGCCACCCACGGCGTCGAGATGCCGGCGAAGTTGCGCTCCCAGACGCGCTGCCCGGTGGCAAGCTCGAGCGCCACCATGCGGCCACCGTGGCCGATCGCGAACACCCGCCCGCGGTCGATCACCGGCGACGCGTCGATGTCGGTCAGCGCATTCAAGGCGGTGCTGCGCCCGGTCCGCGCCAGCGCGTCCGCCCAGACCGTGCGGCCGTTCTCGACGCGCAGCGCGTTCAGCTCGCCGCTCGAATAGCCGACGACGACGGTGTCGAGCGCAATCGCCGGAGCTCCGGCCCCGAGCAGCCCGGCGACCTCGACGGTGCCCGCCACCGACCACTTGGTTTCGCCCTTCTCGGCACCGAGCGCGAACAGCTGATTGTCCTGCGTGATCGCATAGATGGTGTTGCCCGCCACTGCGGGCGCATTGCGGAACGGCGCGGTCAGCTCGTCGCGCCACAGCTGCTTGCCCGTCGCCGCGTCGAACGCCGCGACGACGCCGTCGCCGGTCGTCGCGTAGACGCGACCGTCACCGGCACTGACGCCGCCGCCGAACGCCGCGTTGCGCTTCTTCTTGTAATCGATCGTCTGCGACCACTCGACCTGGCCGGTCTTCATGTCGAACGCCCGGACCATCGCGCCGGTGTCCATCGTGAACACGCGGCCGTCCATCACCACCGGCGCGGCGTTCAGGCGGCGCGTGGCCGTGCTGCCCTTGCCGATCGACGCGGTCCACGCCCGGTTGAGGGTTTCGGGCAATGTCAGCTGGCCATTGGCCTTCGACGGCGAACCGCCCGGCTGCGGCCAGTCGGCGTTGACCTGCGGCGCGGGCAGCGCGACCGTCAGGCTGGCGAGTTCGGGTTCGGCCTGCACCTTGGTCTCGAAGTCGAGCACGGGAATGCGCGTCCCGGTCGTCGGCGTCTTGGGCTTGTGCCCGAACGCCTTGCCGTTGTGGCACGAGGCCAGCAGCGCCGCAGCGGCGGTCAGCGCGAGGAGATTACGGGCGATCACTGAGCTGGTCCTGACGTGTTCGCGGGAGCCTTGGGTGCGGCTTGGAGAGCCGGCTTAGCTGGCGCTGACGTGCTGCTGACAGCCGGGTCGGCGATCGACATGCCGAGCGACGCTGCCAGCTGCGCCGCACGGCCGCGCAGCGACGGCGGCGCATCGGCATCACGCGCGATCGCCGCAAACAGCGGTCCGGCGAGCGCGGGCTTGCCGGCGCGAAGCTGCGCGATCGCGGTCATCTCGGCGGCGACCGGGAACCACGGATTGCCCGGCACCGCCAGCGGCTGCAGGCGGCTGACGACGACCGCCGGAGCCAGCATATCGAACTCGAGCCGGGTCGCCTTGATCGTCGCGAGGTCGCGGAACGGCGGCGCGAGTTCGGCATCGGCGCTGATCGCGCGGTACAGCGCCAATGCGCGCGGCGCATTGCCCGCCTGCGTCGCGCTTGCCGCCAGCGCCAACTGGGCGAGCCCGCGGTAACCCGGCTGCGCGGACTTTGCGAGGTTGGCGAGGATCGGGGCCGCGCCCGCCGCGTCGCCGGCCTCAGTTTTCGCCAGCGCCTGCAACAGCTGCTCGCCCGCCAACCCGGCCTGCCGCGCGCGTTCGGCCCGCCAGTAGAGCAGCCCGGCGACCACCACGAGCAATCCGACCAGGCCGACCAGCGCCCACCGGCCATAGCGCGACCACAGCCCGGCAAGCTGGCTGCGGCGGTATTCCTCGTCGACTTCGCGTAGAAAAGCGGTGTCGGTAACGTCTTGCTTGACCAATTCACTCTCCAGTAGCGCGGCCGATCCTTAGCGGCCGGAACGGCAGCGCGCAAAGTCTAAGGCAGACAGGCTTCAGCCAGGCGGGGTTTCAGGCAGGCGGGAAATTCAGATGGGCCGCTTCATCGGGTGTCGCCGATGCGACGGCTTCGTACAGGTGCGCCGCCGCCGGAAATTCGCGCGACCGCACCGCCGCGGCATAGCTTGCCGCAGCGGTGTCGATGCGGGTGGCAAAATCGTCGAAGCGGCGGACGAAGCGCGCCGTGCGCTCGAACATGCCGAGCATATCGTCGATGACCAGCACCTGGCCGTCACACACCGCCGACGCGCCGATGCCGATCGTCGGGCAGGCGACCTGCGCGGTGATCGCCGCCGCCAGCGGCTCGACGACACCTTCGATCACCAACAGGAACGCCCCCGCCTTGGCAATCGCGGCGGCATCGGCGACGATCCGGTCATAATCGCCGGGTTGCTTCCCCCGCGCCGCGTAGCTGCCGAGTGCGTTGATCGACTGCGGCGTCAGCCCAACATGGCCGATCACGGGAATACCGCGTTGCGTCAGGAACGCCACCGTCGGGGCCATCGCGACGCCGCCCTCGAGCTTGATCCCCGCCGCGCCGGTTTCGGCGAGCACCCGCGCCGCCGACGCGAACGCCTGCTCGGGGCTCGCCTCGTAGCTACCGAACGGCAGGTCGACGATGACGACGCTGTGGTACGACCCGCGCACCACCGCCGCGCCGTGCGCGCACATCATGTCGAGCGTGACGCGCACCGTCGAGTCGAGGCCGTAGATGACCTGCGCGAGACTGTCGCCGACGAGCAGCAGGTCGCAGTGCGGGTCGAGCAGCTGCGCCATCCGCGCGGTGTAGGCGGTCAGCATGACGATCGGCTCGCCGCCCTTGCGCCGCGCGACCTGCGGCACCGTCAGCCGCTTCATCGGCGCCGGCGTCGGCGTCGCGCGGCTGGTCGCGGTATCGAGCATATACTGTGCCGACACCGCCCTTACTCCCACTCGATCGTGCCGGGCGGCTTGCTGGTGTAGTCGTACACCACCCGGTTGATGCCGTTCACTTCATTGACGATGCGCGTCGCGACGGCGCTCAGGAAGGCGCTGTCGAACGGATAGACGTCGGCGGTCATGCCGTCGACCGAGGTCACCGCGCGCAAGGCGCAGACGAAATCATAGGTGCGCCCATCGCCCATGACGCCGACGGTGCGGACCGGCAGCAGCACCGCGAACGCCTGCCAGATCGCATCGTAGAGCCCGGCCTTGCGGATCTCGTCGAGGTAGATCGTGTCGGCCTTGCGCAGGATGGCGCATTTCTCCGCGGTGACCTCGCCAGGGATGCGGATCGCCAACCCCGGCCCGGGGAATGGATGACGTCCGACGAACGCCGCTGGCAGGCCGAGCTCGACGCCAAGCGCCCGGACCTCGTCCTTGAACAGTTCGCGCAGCGGCTCGACCAGCGCCATGTTCATGCGTGCCGGCAACCCGCCGACATTATGGTGGCTCTTGATCGTCACCGACGGCCCGCCGGTGAAGCTGACGCTCTCGATGACGTCGGGGTACAGCGTCCCCTGCGCGAGGAACTTGGCACCACCGAGCTTCGCCGCCTCGGCCTCGAACACGTCGATGAAGCTCTTGCCGATGAACTTGCGCTTGGCTTCGGGGTCGGTGATCCCGGCCAGCCCGCCGAGGAAGCGTGCCGACGCGTCGACGTGGACCAGCGGGATATGATAATGTTCGCGGAACAGCCCGACCACCTGTTCGGCTTCGCCGGCGCGCAGCAGTCCGTGGTCGACGAACACGCAGGTCAGCTGATCGCCGATGGCTTCGTGGATCAGCACCGCGGCGACGGCGGAGTCGACGCCGCCCGACAGCCCGCAGAGCACGCGCTCGCCGCCGACCTGCGCCCGGATCGCGGCGACCTTGGCGGCGCGGAACTCGGCCATGGTCCACGTCGGCGCACAGCCCGCGACCTGGCGGACGAAGTTGGCGAGCAGCTTGGCCCCATCGGGGGTGTGATAGACTTCCGGGTGGAACTGGACGCCGTAATAGCGCCGCGTCTCGTCGGCGATCGCGGCGAACGGCGCGCCGTCGGATCGCGCGACGACGGCGAAGCCGGGCGGGATCGCATCGATGCGGTCGCCGTGGCTCATCCACACCTGGTGGCGCTCGCCGGTCGCCCAGAGCCCGTCGAAAAGTTTGCTCCCGGCGACGATGTCAATGAAGGCGCGGCCGAACTCGCGGTGGTCGGACGGCGTCACGGCGCCGCCGAGTTGCGCGCACAACGCCTGCTCGCCGTAGCAGATGCCGAGCACCGGGACGCCCGCGTCGAACACCGCCTGCGGCGCGCGCGGACCGCCGGCGTCGGTGACCGAAGCGGGGCTGCCCGACAGGATGATGCCGCGCGGGTGCAGGCGGGCGATCGCCGCCGCCCCGCCCGTGAACGGCACGATCTCGCAATACACCCCCGCCTCGCGGACCCGGCGTGCGATCAGCTGGGTGACCTGGCTGCCGAAATCGAGGATCAGGATCTTATCGTCACCGACGAGATCGTCGATAGCCGGATCCCGTGCCGCCGCGGCTTTTTCCGAAGCGATGTCGTATGGCTCCCCGACAACCACGCTGCCCGCCGATCCAGACCCGAACTCAGAAGTCGAGGCAACTGTCAGGGTGGACAAACGCATTCCTCAGATATGGTTACGAACGGGTGCGCGGCGGTTTAGGACCACCACGGACCCAAGTCCAGTTCAGCCAATCCCCGCCGCCGGCGGCACGCCGCTTAGCTCAGGCGCAGCCCGGTAATCCGGCCATCGCTTGCGGTGCAATCGAAGTGCGAGCGCGGGCCGGGCGAGCGGTCGTCCTGATCGCGCGTCACCTCGATCGCGCCACGGACCCGCGCGCCGTTCGGCTGGGGATCGACATGATCGATGCCGACGACGCGGGCAAAGCCGCCGCGCGACCCCGCCGCCTGCTCGGCTGCCCGCGCGCACTGGTCGACCGGGCTTTCCCCCTGCGTCGAGACATAATTATTCGCCGGCGATTGCCCGCCGGACTGACCAGGCACCTGCCCACCGGACGTGTCGCGTCGCGACGGGGCGCTCTGCGTCGGATAAGCGTCGCGAGCAGCCGGGTATGCCGGATAGCTGCCCGGTGCCGGATAGCTACCCTGCGGCGGGTAGCGGCCGGGAGCGTAATAGCTGCCGTCGGGCGCATAACCGTCCGGCCCAGGCTCCGGGGCGTAAACCGGCGGCGCGTAGTTATAGCCGTAACCGGGCGTGTAGATATAATCCGGGCCGCTCGATGCAACCGCGACCGCAGTGCCGAACAGCGCTGCCCCGAACAGGAAGTCGCCGAAGCCGAAACCGCCATATGGTCCATAACCGCCGTAGTAACCGCCGTACCCGCCGTAATAACCGCCATAGCCACCGTGGTAGCCGCCATAGCCATGGCCGTAATAGCCGCCGTAGCCATGACCGTCATAGCCGCCGTGACCATGACCGTCGTGGTCGCCGTGATAGCCACCGAAGCCGCCACCATGATAGCCGGCTGCAAAGCCGGAACTACCGTGAAACACCCCACCGCCGTGGAAGCCGCCGCCACCACCGTGGAAACCACCACCGCCGCCGTGAAAGCCCCCACCACCGTGGAAACCACCACCGCCGTGGAAGTCACCCGCGACAGCCGGCACCGCAGTGCTCAAAGCGGTCAGCGCAACCAAAGCCGCACCGAGCGCAACCCCAAATCCTGTCGGCATGCCCACTCTCCTATCACCTGAGAGAAATACACTTCGGCAATTGTACTGGCGATGAACCACGCTCAGTTTGCGATGGATTGAAGAACCGACCGCCATTCGTCCGGCAATTCGATTGGGCGCCTTGCCTCGCGGTCGACGTAGACGTGAACAAAGAAGCCCTCGGCAGCGGCCTCGCTGCTGCCGTCGGTGAACAGGCCAATCTCATAACGCACACTGCTGCGGCCGATATGCGCGGCGCGCAGTCCGACCTCGACGACCTGCGGGAAGGACACGGCGCGGGCGTAGCGACAGCCGGTCTCGACGACGAGGCCGATCACCGGTCCGGCGACGATGTCGAGCACCCCCGCCTCGATCAGATGGGTGTTCACCGCAGTATCGAACCAGCCATAATAGACCGAGTTGTTGACGTGGCCGTAGACGTCGTTGTCCTGCCAGCGCGTCGCGATGCGGCGGAAAACGCGGTAACTGCCGCGCGGCCGGAACGCCGGACGCTCGCTGCTCACCGGGCCGCGCTCACCGGACGCCGCTCATCGGCCTCAGTCCTCGAAGGCGGCGGTGTTGTTCTCGGCCGGGCCGCTGTCCTGGCCCTTGGCGCTGACATCGCGGTCGATGAACTCGACGATCGCCATCGCGGTCGCATCCGAGCGGCGTAGCCCGGTCTTGACGATCCGGACATACCCGCCCGACCGGTCGGCGTAGCGCGTCGCGATGACGTCGAACAGCTTGACCAGTTGCGTGTCGTCCTGCAGCCGCGCATCGGCCAGCCGGCGGTTCGACAGCCCGCCGTGCTTGGCCAGCGTCACCAGCTTCTCGACATACGGCCGGATCTCGCGCGCCTTGGGCAGCGTCGTGGTGATCTGCTCGTGCTTGATCAGCGAGGCCGCCATGTTGCGGAACATCGCCAGCCGGTGGCTGGTCGTGCGGCCGAGCTTGCGATGGGCGTTACCGTGACGCATGTGTTTGATCCTGTTCGTTCGGGGGCCGTATCAGGTACCCCGGAGCTGGCCTGAAACCCTCAGGCCGTGGTTTTGCTTGTTCCGTCATTCCCGCGAAAGCGGGAATTACGGCTTACGTTAGTATTCCGCCTCTAACTTCTTCGCCATCTCTTCGATGTTCTCGGGCGGCCAGCCGGCGATGTCCATGCCGAGCCGCAGCCCCATCGCCGACAACACTTCCTTGATCTCGTTCAGCGACTTGCGCCCGAAGTTCGGGGTCCGCAGCATCTCGCTCTCGGACTTCTGAACGAGGTCGCCGATGTAGATGATGTTGTCGTTCTTGAGGCAGTTCGCCGAGCGGACCGACAGTTCGAGTTCGTCGACCTTCTTGAGCAGATAGCGGTTGAGCGCCGCGGTGTCGTCGATCTCGATCGGCCCGAGCGGCGCATGCTGGACATGCTGCACCGCTGACGGCTCGTCGAAGTTGACGAACAGCTGCAGCTGATCCTGCAGGATGCGGGCTGCATAAGCGAGCGCATCGTCGGGGCTCAGCGTGCCGTCGGTCTCGACGGTCATCGTCAGCTTGTCATAGTCGAGTTCCTGCCCGACGCGGGTATTCTCGACCTTGTACGCCACCTGGCGCACCGGCGAATAGAGCGCATCGACCGGGACCAGCCCGATCGGCGCATCCATCGGACGGTTGGCGGACGCCGGCACATAGCCCTTGCCGGCTTCGACGGTCAGCTCGAGGTTGAGCGTCGCGCCGGTATCGAGCGTGCAGATCACCAGCTCGGGGTTCATCACCTCCATGTCGCCCGACACGCTGATCTGGCCCGCGGTGACTTCGCCCGGACCGGTCGCGTTGAGCATCAGCCGCTTCGGCTGATCGCCCTGCATGCGGATTGCAATCTGCTTGATGTTGAGGACGATGTCGGTGACATCCTCACGCACTCCGGCGAGCGACGAGAACTCGTGGAGCACGCCTTCCATCTTGATCGAGGTCACCGCGGCACCCTGCAACGACGACAGCAATACCCGGCGGAGCGCGTTGCCGAGCGTCAACCCGAAGCCGCGCTCGAGCGGCTCGGCGACGAACACCGCCTTGCGCTTGGTGCCGCCGCCGACCTTGACGTCGAGCTTGTTCGGCTTCTTGAGTTCGGTCCAGTTCTTTGCGATCACTGCCACTTGTTCACCTCAGTGCTTGAAGGGGCGCGCTGCAGCGCGCGGGCCTTAGGTCCAGAACCGTGCGCCACCCCCCGCGGGCAGCGCACCGGCAACTAGACACGGCGACGCTTGGGCGGCCGGACGCCATTGTGCGGGATCGGGGTCACATCGCGGATCGCGGTGATGTTGAAGCCGACGGCCTGCAGCGCGCGCAGCGCCGATTCGCGGCCCGAACCCGGCCCGCGAACCTCGACTTCGAGCGTGCGGACACCGTGCTCGGCGGCCTTCTTGCCGGCATCCTCGGCGGCCATCTGGGCGGCGTACGGCGTCGACTTGCGGCTGCCCTTGAAGCCCATAGTCCCCGCCGACGACCAGGCAATCGCATTGCCCTGTGCATCGGTGATGGTGATCATCGTATTGTTGAACGACGCGTTGACGTGGGCGACGCCGGAGGTGATGTTCTTGCGCTCACGGCGCTTGATGCGAGCTGGTTCGCGGGCCATTTATCTATCCTTGATCGGCGCGGAAGTTGACGAAGTTGACGGGGGTTGCCCTGTGCTACTTCTTCTTGCCGGCGATCGGCTTGGGCTTGCCCTTGCGGGTCCGGGCGTTGGTGTGGGTGCGCTGGCCGCGCACCGGCAGCCCGCGGCGATGCCGCAGTCCGCGGTAGCAGGCGAGGTCCATCAGCCGCTTAATGTTCATCGCGGTCTGACGGCGCAGGTCGCCCTCGACGGTCAGGTCTCGGTCGATCATCTCGCGGATCTGCAGCACCTCGGCGTCGGTCAGGTCCTGGACCCGGCGTTCGCGCGGCAGCTCGAGCTTCTCGACGATGCCAAGCGCCTTGGTGCGCCCGATGCCATGAATATAGGTAAGGGCGATCTCGACGCGCTTATTGGTCGGGATGTTGACGCCCGCGATACGTGCCACAGATATTTCTCCTGCTCCACGGGGCGCGAGGGCGCGCGACCCATCTCAAAGCGACAGACCGGACAGCCGTAGCTAGCGCCCAATCAGGTTTCCAATAGCGGAAGCCGGGTAGCTAGGCAGCACGCGCGCGGTTGTCAAGCGAAGAGTTGGGCTAGCCCGCCCAGTTCTCAAGGCGCAAGCCGTCGATATCGGCGAAGTCGTCGGTGTTGTTGGTGACGAGGGTCGCGTCGAGGCTGATCGCGTGCGCCGCGATCATGCGATCGAAGGCGTGGCGGCGGTTGTAGCCCTTCGTCCGCACGATCTCGCCATAGATTTCTGCGGCGGTCTGATCATAGGGAAAGACCACGATCGTCATAACCAGGTTTGCCACCAGAGCGCGTTCGATATCGGGAAAAGGTTGCAAGTCTATGCCTTGCAGCAACTGACTGTAGACCAGTGCTGAGGTTATGACGTCTGCTGTCCGCTTGTTTGCCAGCCGAGCAATGATCGTTGCGTTGCGACGCATTGCAAATACCGCGATGTCGGTGTCGAGCAGATACCGGGTCACCGCTCCCACGGGCTCGGACGGCCTTCCGGGCGGATAAGCGCGTTATCGGAAGGACCTTGTGCGCCGAGCGCATGCAGTCTTTCCGTTTCTGCAAGCATCTCGATGATAGAAGGCCGCGCTTTCGGACGGATGATCCGCTCGTCGCCTACCGCTTCAATCTCGAGTTCTTGCTCAGGATCGGGATAGGCCATGTCGCGCGGCAGCCGCACGGAAAAGCTATTGCCGGCCTTATGCTGACGTGTCAGACGCTTGTTCGGCCTCGGTTGGTTCAAGAAAATCTCCAATCTCAACCTGTCTCTAGCGTAATCACGCCGTGATCACAAGCTCAGCCGTCGAGCACCGCGCTGATCGCCCCGTGAACCGCGTCCATGTCGCCCATGCCGTCGACTCGGCTGACCATGTCACGCGACTCGTAATAGGGCAGGATTGGCGCTGTCTTGGCGCGGTACTCGGCCATGCGGGTACGCACCGTCGCGGCGTTATCGTCGGGCCGGCGCTTAAACTCGTGATGCCCGCAGACGTCGCAGGTATCGGCGACCTTGGGCAGCTTGTAGAGGTCGTGATAGCCCTCGCCGCAGAACGCGCAGGTGAAGCGACCGGTGATGCGCTCGACGAGCACGTCCTCGTCGACCACGAGTTCGATCACATGGTCGAGGTGCAGCCCCTTCGCTGCGAGCAGCTGGTCCAACGTCTCGGCCTGCGCCTGCGTGCGCGGATAGCCGTCGAGGATAAACCCGGCGCGGGCATCGTCGGCGTCGAGACGTTCCGACAGGATGCCGCTGACGATGGTGTCGGACACCAGCTCGCCCGCCGCCATCACCGCCTTGGCCTGGAGCCCGA
The DNA here is from genome assembly GCA_031421275.1 of Sphingomonadaceae bacterium. GTDB lineage: Bacteria > Pseudomonadota > Alphaproteobacteria > Sphingomonadales > Sphingomonadaceae > Polymorphobacter_B. Next base: position 6,759 of record JANOOK010000042.1, on the reverse strand, counting down.
CCGGGGTCTGCGCCGCAACGGCGGCGCGCAGCATGTCGCCGGTCGACAGCTGGACCATGCCGCGTTCGCGTTCGAGCCGGCTGGCCTGCGTGCCCTTACCGGCCCCCGGCGGGCCGAGCAGGATGATGTTCACGGGGCAACTGCCCACGGTGCTGCAAAGATCAACGGCGATTTCCCCTGAGCTTGGACTTCTTGATGAGCCCCTCATATTGATGCGCGAGCAGGTGGCTTTGGATCTGTGCCACCGTGTCCATCGTCACATTGACCACGATCAGCAGGCTGGTGCCACCGAAATAGAACGGGATCGACATTTTCGAAATGAGAAACTCGGGCAGCAGGCAGATCAGCGTCAGATACGCCGCGCCGATCACCGTGATCCGGGTCAGCACGTAGTCGAGATATTCGGCTGTCCGCACGCCGGGACGGATACCGGGCACGAAGCCGCCGTATTTCTTCAAGTTGTCGGCGGTCTCCTCGGGGTTGAACACCACCGCGGTATAGAAGAAGCTGAAAAAGATGATGCCCGCCGCGTAGAGGAGCATGTACAGCGGCGCGCCGTGCTGGAGCGCCGTCGTCACCGTCAGCAGCCAGTCGGGGCCGTTGCCGCCCTTCGCGGCGAACTGCGCCACGGTCAGCGGCATCAGCAGCAGCGACGACGCGAAGATCGGCGGGATGACGCCGCTGGTGTTGATCTTCAATGGCAGGAACGAGCTGTCGCCCTGGAACTGCCGCGTTCCGACCTGGCGCTTGGGGTACTGGATCAGCACCTTGCGCTGTGCCCGCTCCATCAGACAGATGAACGCTATCGTCGCCAGCGCGATGATTGTCACCAGCAGCAGGAAGCCGAGCGATAGCGCGCCGGTGCGGCTCTGGTCGAGCAGCTGGCCGATCGCGGTCGGCATGTGCGCGACGATCCCCGCCATGATGATCAGCGAGATGCCGTTGCCGATCCCGCGGCTGGTGATCTGCTCGCCGAGCCACATCAGGAACATCGTGCCGCCGACCAGCGTGATGACCGTGGTGATCCGGAAGAACCAGCCGGGGTCGATGACCGCGCCGACGCCCTGCCCGGCGCCCCAGCTTTCCAGCCCGACGGCAATGCCGTAACCCTGCACGATGGTCAGGAACACCGTGCCATAGCGCGTGTATTGATTAAGCTTCTTGCGCCCCGACTCGCCTTCCTTCTTCAGCGACATCAGCGACGGCACGAGGCTGGTCATCAGCTGGACGATGATCGACGCGGTAATGTACGGCGTGACGCCGAGCGCGATGAGCGACATGCGCTGCAGCGCGCCGCCCGAGAACATGTTGAAGAAATCGAGCACGCCGCCCTGCGTCCGCGCGAACAACGCGCTCAGCGCCTGCGGATCGATACCCGGCAGCGGCACGAACGACACCAGCCGGAAGACGATCAGCGCGCCGAGCGTGAACCACAGCCGCTTCTTGAGTTCGGTCGCCTTGCCGAAGTTGGCGAGACTGAGGTTAGCCGCAAGCTGTGTTTGCGCTGAAGACGCCATCTGTATCCCACCCGAAACGCCGCGCGACCACGGCTCACGCGCCTAGATAGGCGGTTGGCCGGCGAAGTGCCATGCCCTCACGTACCCTTCGCCCCGGCGCAAGCCGGCGTCCATCTCCGACCGAGCAACTGCACGGCCCGGAAATGGACCCCAGCTTGCGCTGGTGGAGCAGCAATTAGGTATTTCCCGGAGCCGCCTTCGCCGCGGTAGCCTTCGCCTCGCGGGCCGCAGCCCGGCGTGCCGTGTGCTGTTCGCGCGTCAACGGCTCGGGCTTTTCCTTCGGCAGCTCGAGCGTTCCGCCCGCTGCCTGAAACGCCTCGATCGCGGCCTTGCTCGCCCCGGCGACTTTGAGCGTCAGCGCGACGTTGAGCGAGCCCTTGGCAAGCAGCCGGATGCCATCGCGGGCGTGGCTGATGACGCCCGTCGCGACCAGCGCCGCGCCGTCGAGCACCGCGCCGGCGGCGATCTTGCCGTCATCGACGGCGCGCTGCAGCGTCACGAGATTGATCTCGGCGTAATCCTTGCGGAACGGATTGTTGAAGCCGCGCTTCGGAATCCGCATGTGGAGCGGCATCTGGCCGCCCTCGAAACCCTTGATGGCGACGCCGGAGCGTGACTTCTGGCCCTTCTGCCCGCGCCCGGCAGTCTTGCCGACGCCCGAGCCGATGCCGCGTCCGACCCGCACGCGCGACTTACGCGCGCCGGGATTATCGTGAAGGTCGTTCAGTTTCATGGGTAGCACTCGCTTTCGCTAGGGTCGCGCAGGTTGATGGAAACCGCTAATGCACTCACCAGCCGTATATTGTCATCCCGGCGAAGGCCGGGTCCCATGATCTCACACGAATACGCCTGTGATCATGGGTCCCGGCCTTCGCCGGGATGACACTGTAAATACTACTCGCCCTCGACCTTCACCAGATGCGCCACCTTGGCGATCATGCCACGCACCGAAGGCGTGTCCTCCAGCTCTCGCGTCCGGTGCATCTTATTAAGGCCGAGCCCGACCAGCGTGGCGCGCTGGTCGGCGGTACGGCGGATCGGCGAGCCGATCTGGGTGACTTTGACGGTCATCGTGGGTTCCTCAAGCAACCGCTTCGGCTTCGACCGCGGCGGTTCGCGCGGAGGTGTCGCCGCGTTGCGCCATCAGGTCGGCGATCTTCTTGCCGCGCCGCTGCGCCACCGACTTCGGCGACGACTGCTCGCTGAGCGACGCGAACGTCGCGCGGATCATATTGTACGGGTTGCTGGTGCCGACCGACTTGGTGACCACGTCGGCGACGCCGAGCGCCTCGAACACGGCGCGCATCGGGCCGCCGGCGATAATGCCGGTCCCCTGTGCCGCCGAGCGGACATAAACCTTGCCTGCGCCGAAATGGCCGTAGCCGTCGTGGTGCAGTGTGCGGCCATCGCGCAATGGCACGCGAATCATCGCCTTCTTGGCGGCCGCGGTCGCCTTCTGGATCGCCTCAGGCACTTCGCGCGCCTTGCCATGACCGAAGCCGACGCGGCCCTTGCCGTCGCCGACGACGACGAGTGCTGCGAAGCCAAAGCGCTTGCCGCCCTTCACCGTCTTCGAGACGCGGTTGATGTGAACCAGCTTCTCGACGAATTCCTCGCCGCCGTCGCCGCCGCCCTGTGGACCGCGACCGCCGCCACGGCGATCACGGTCGCCGCCGCGGTTGCCGCCCGGGCCACCGCGATTACCGCCGGGGCCGCCGCGGTTGTTTCCGCCGGGGCCGCCGCCGGGACCGCCGCGGTTGTTCCCACCGGGGCCGCCGCCAGGGCCGCCGCTACGTGGTTCCTGTGCCATCTTAAAACTCCAATCCGCCGTCGCGGGCCCCGTCGGCCAGCGCCTTGACGCGGCCGTGGAACAGGAAGCCGCCGCGGTCGAACACCACTGTTGTTACACCTGCCGCCTTGCTGCGCTCGGCCAGCCGCTTGCCCACGTCGCTGGCAGCGCTCTTGGTCGCGCCGGCGGTATCGCGCGCGTCCTTCTCGAGTGTCGAGGCGGCCGCGATCGTGATCCCCTGTGCGTCGTCGATGACCTGCGCATAGATATGCTGCGACGAGCGATGGATCGACAGCCGCGGTCGTCCGCCCGACTTGGCGCGAAGGGCGGTGCGAACGCGGCGACGCCGCTGCTCGAATAGCGAGAGTTCCTTGCTCATTACTTCTTCTTCCCTTCCTTGCGGAAGATTTTTTCGCCGCGGTACTTGATGCCCTTGCCCTTGTACGGCTCGGGCTTGCGCCAGCGCCGGATCTCGGCGGCGACCTGGCCGACCTGCTGACGATCGGCACCGCTGATCTCGACCGTCGTCTGGTCGGGCGTCTTGATGGCAATCCCGGTCGGGATCGGGTAATCGACGTCGTGGCTATAGCCGAGCTGCAGCTTGAGATTGCTGCCTTGCACGCTGGCCCGATAGCCGACGCCGGTGATCTCGAGAATTTTGGTGAATCCCGTCGTCACGCCGGTGACGAGATTCGACACCAACGTCCGCTGCATACCCCAATAGGCGCGCGCCCGCTTGGTGTCGTTCGCCGGCTTGACGCTGATCTCGCCGCCCTCGATCGCGTAGGTGATGTCGTCGACCAGCGGCATCATCATCGCCCCCTTGGGGCCTTTGACGCTGAGCTGGCCGCCGTCGATCGCCGCGGTCACGCCCGCCGGGATCGCCACTGCTTTCTTGCCGATACGCGACATGCTTCAAAACACCTGACAAAGGACTTCGCCGCCGACGTTCTGGTCGCGCGCTTCGGCGTCGGACAGAACGCCCTTGGGCGTCGAGACGATGACGATACCGAGGCCATTGCGGACCCGCGGCAGTTCCTGCGCGCCCGAATAAACGCGGCGGCCGGGCTTCGAGACGCGCGCGACGTGCTGGATCGCCGGTTGCCCCTCGAAATATTTGAGGTCGATACGCAGGCTCGCCTGCGCGGTGCTGGTGTCGGCATCGCTATAGCCGCGGATATACCCTTCGCGCTGCAGCACGTCGAGCACACGCGCGCGCAGCTTCGACGCCGGCGTCAGCACGCTGTCCTTGCGCGCCTGCTGGCCGTTGCGGATGCGGGTGAGCATGTCACCCAGCGGATCGGTCATCGACATAAGATTACCAGCTCGACTTGGTCAGGCCGGGGATCAGGCCCTTGTTGCCCAATTCCCGGATCATGATCCGCGACAGTTTGAACTTGCGGTACACCGAACGGCTGCGCCCAGTCAGCGCACAGCGGTTGCGGACCCGGCCCGGCGTTGCGTTGCGCGGCAGCTCGGACATCTTCAGCCGCGCCATCAGCCGCTCGCCGTCGTCCTTGCTCTCGTCCAATGCGATCGCCTTCAGCGCCGCGAACTTCGGCGCATACTTCTTGACCAGCGCCTTGCGGTGCTCGTTCTTGTTGACCGAACTTTTCTTTGCCATCGCTCAGGCCGCCTTCTTCGCTTCGCCGACCAGGCCGATGAACGGCATGCCGAACGCCAGCAGCAAGGCGCGTGCCTCGTTGTCGGTGTTGGCGGTCGTGGTGATGATCACGTCCATGCCGCGCACCTTGCCGATGCGGTCATAGTTGATCTCAGGGAAAACCAGCTGTTCCTTCAGCCCCATCGCATAGTTGCCGCGCCCGTCGAACGACTTCGGGTTCAATCCACGGAAGTCGCGGACGCGTGGCAGCGCGATGGTGACCAGCCGGTCGAGGAACTCGTACATGCGGGTCCGGCGCAAGGTCACCTTGCAACCGATCGGCATGCCTTCGCGCAGCTTGAACACCGCAACCGACTTCTTCGCCTTGTTGATCACCGGCTTCTGCCCGGCGATCAGCGCCATCTCGGCGGCGGCCTGGTCGACCAGCTTCTTGTCCTGCGTCGCTTCACCGACGCCCATGTTGATGACGATCTTGTCGAGACGCGGCACCTGCATGACGTTCTTATAGCCGAATTGCTCGGTCATCTGGCCGCGGATCGTATCCACGTACAGCCGTTGCATCCGTGCCAGATTTGCCTGATCAGCCATCGATCGCCTCTCCCGACCGCTTGGCGACGCGCACCTTGCGACCATCTTCCATTATCTTGAAGCCGACGCGCGTCGGCTTGCCGGTCTTGGGGTCCTCGATCGCCACCTTCGAGACGAACATCGGCGCCTCGATACGCTCGAGCCCGCCTTGAGGATTGGCCTGCGAAGCCTTTTTATGGCGGGTCATCATGTTGATGCCGCCGACCACGACCTTGCCTTCTTTCGGCATCGCCCTGGTGACTTCGCCGTGCTTGCCCTTGTCCTTGCCGGACAGGACGACGACTTTGTCGCCCTTCTTGATCTTGGCCGCCGACATTAGAGCACCTCCGGCGCGAGACTGATGATCTTCATGTGACCCGAGGCGCGCAGCTCGCGCACCACCGGCCCGAAGATCCGCGTGCCGATCGGCTCGGCGTTCTTGTTGATCAGCACGGCGGCATTACCGTCGAAGCGGATCACCGAACCGTCGGCACGGCGGATATCCTTCGCGGTGCGCACGACCACGGCGCGGTGCACATCGCCCTTCTTGACCTTGCCCTTCGGCGCGGCTTCCTTGATCGACACGACGATGGTGTCGCCGACGCCCGCGAACTTGCGCTTCGAGCCGCCGAGCACCTTGATGCACATCACCCGCTTGGCGCCCGAGTTGTCGGCGACGTCGAGGTTCGTCTGCATCTGGATCATTTATCTGACCCCTTCTCAAAAATTGCGAGCATCGACATCAGCCGACCTTCTCCAGGACTTTCCATGTCTTCAGCTTCGACAGGGGCGCGCACTCCTCGATGCGAACCTCGTCGCCGGCCTTGATCGCATTGGCTTCGTCGTGCGCGTGATACTTCTTCGAACGCCGCATGATCTTGCCGTACACCGGATGGGTGATCTTGCGCTCGATCAGCACGACGACGGTCTTGTCGCCCTTGTCGGACACCACGGTGCCCTGCAGGATACGCTTCGGCATTACTTCGCTCCTTCGGCGGCGACTGCCGCGCGCTGGCCCTGCAGCGTCTTGATCTTGGCAATCGTGCGGCGCACCTCCCGGACACGGCTCGGCTTTTCGAGCTGGCCGGTGGCGGCCTGGAAGCGCAGGTTGAACTGCTCGCGCTTCATCTCGCCCAGTGCGGTGGCGATCTGGTCGTCCGACTGCACCTTGAGGTCCTTGGTCTTCATTGCGCCACTCACTTCACGACTTCGCCGGTCGGCTCGCCGAGACGGACGACGACCTTGACCTTGATCGGCAGCTT
>JANOOK010000041.1:0-32857 GCA_031421275.1 Sphingomonadaceae bacterium | reverse complement strand
GCCGCTCGCCTTGCATCCCCTCGCCCATTCGCCCATATCCGCAGCGGGAGTCGGGCGGGCAAAGCACTCGCCAACCCGGTCAGGTCCGGAAGGAAGCAGCCGTAACGAATCCGCTTTGGGTCGTTCCCGGCTCCCACCAGCGCAAATCGAGCCTCGGCGCGATGCCATCGCTTGCGAAGCTTGTGCAATCCAAGATATTTCTATGCCGACGCCCGTTGGCGAACTCCGCTAGCGTTATGGCGTTTGTCTAGGGAGTGTACGGGCGATGAGCGAAACCGTAGTTTCCGATCCCGAGTTGCGACCCAATGACCTGCGCATGCTGGCCAAGGCGTTCTCGTGGCGGGTCGTCGGCTCGCTCGATACTTTCATTCTTTCGTTGCTGATGCTGACGTTTATTGCGCCGCTGCTCGGGGTAACCGGTGGCGGCGAGCACCATGCGCAAACGGCCGGCTATATCGCCGGGACCGAATTCTTCACGAAGATTGCGCTCTATTATTTCCACGAGCGCATCTGGACCCGCAGTCGCTGGAAAGTCCGGCAGCGCCGCAACCGGCTCGACGAAGGCTACGGCCGTAATGGCGCAAAGGCAGTGACGTGGCGGATGATCGGCTTCGTCGACACCGTCGTGCTATCGTTGTTCTTCACCGGTAGCGCGACGCTGGCAGTATCGATCGGCGGGCTCGAGGTTCTCACCAAGATCTCGCTTTACGTCTTTCATGAGCGGCTATGGCAGCGGCTGCGCTTCGGGCTGGTGCAAACGACAATGCCGGTCTTGCACTAGCAGCTTGCAGCCGGCGTCGCGAGGCGTCACGTAGGGCTGCGATGACCGACGCGCTCTTCCCCGACGACCTGTTACCGGCAGCAGCGCCTGCACCCGCACCCGAATATCGCGTCCTCGCGCGCAAATACCGCCCGGCGAACTTCGCGGCGCTGCTCGGGCAGGACGCGATGGTGCGGACGCTCGGCAACGCCATCCGCCGCGGGCAGCTGGCGCAGGCGTGGCTGCTGACGGGCGTGCGCGGCGTCGGCAAGACCTCTACCGCCCGGATCATCGCCAAGGCGCTCAACTGCGTCGGCCCCGACGGCCACGGCGGCCCGACCATCGATCCGTGCGGCGTCTGCGAGCCCTGCGTCGCCATCGCCGCGGGTCGCCACATGGACGTCATCGAAATGGATGCCGCGTCGAACACCGGCGTCGACGACGTCCGCGAGATCATCGAGGCGGTGCGCTACGCCAGCGCCTCGGCGCGCTACAAGATCTATATCGTCGACGAAGTCCATATGCTGTCGAAGAACGCCTTCAACGCACTGCTGAAGACGCTCGAGGAGCCGCCGCCGCACGTGAAGTTCATCTTCGCCACCACCGAGGTCGGCAAGCTGCCGGTCACCGTGCTATCGCGCTGCCAGCGCTTCGATCTGCGGCGCATCCCGGCCGAGACGCTGACCGCGCACTTCGCGCATATCGTCGCGGCCGAGCACGCCACCGCCGAGCCCGAGGCGCTGGCACTGATCGCGCGCGCCGCGGAGGGTTCGGTGCGCGACGGGCTGTCGATCCTCGACCAGGCGATCGCGCACGGCGCGGGCGAGGTGAGCGCGGTGGCGGTGCGCGACATGCTCGGGCTGTCGGACCGCGGCGCGGTGCGGACGCTGTTCGCGCTGCTGCTGGCTGGCGAGGCGGCGAGCGCGCTGGCGGCGTTCAAGGACGGCTTCGATCTCGGCGCCGATCCGGCGCAGGTCGTCCAGGAGCTGCTCGAGCTGGTCCACACGATCACGCGCGCCAAGGTCGGCGGGGGCGAGGACGCGGCGATGAGCGCGGAGGAGCGCGCACTGGTCAGGGACTGGGGCGCGCGGCTGTCGTTTCCGGCGCTGCATCGGCTGTGGCAGCTGCTCCTGAAGGGTCTCGCCGAGGTGCAGACCGCGCCGGTGCCGTTGCAGGCGGCGGAGATGGCGCTGCTGCGGCTGATCCACGCGAGCGAGCTGCCCGATCCCGCCGAGCTGGTGCGCCGCCTGACCGAGCGCGGCGATCCCGGCGAGCTGACCGCGGTGGCGCTGCCGCGCGGCGAAGCGCTGGGTTTGCCAGCGATGCAGGCGGGGGCCGCGCCTGGGGCGACTTCGGACGCGCCGGCCCTCCCCCCGCCCCCTCCCCAAGAGGCGAGGGGGAGCAGTATGCTGCCGGTTGCAGCATCCGAGCTTAGCGCCGAACTGCTGCCCGCGAGCTTCGGCGAGCTCGTCGAGTTGTGCATGGCGCGGCAGGAGCCGCGGCTGGCGCACTTGCTGCATGATGAGGTGCGGCTGGTCAGCTATGCGCCGCCGCTGCTGACCATCGCCGGTGCGGCCGGGCTGCCGCGTGAGTTCGCGCCGCAGCTGATGGCGAAGCTGCAGGCGTGGACGGGGGCTCGCTGGACGGTAACGCTGACCCGGCTGGCGGACGGCGGAGCGGGAGCGCCGACGTTGCGCGAAACCGAGCTGAGCGCCATTGCGGCAACGCGCGCCGCGGCGCTGGCCGACCCGCTCGTGGTCCGGTTGATGGCGGCGTTCCCCGGTGCCGAACTGCTCGGCGTCGAACCCGCTTCAGCCGCCGACGCTGCCGACGACTTGCCCGCATCCGAAGCCCCAAGGAGTACCGCCGATGCCCAACCTCGATGATATCATGAAGATGGCGCAGGGCCTGCAGTCGAAGATGGAGGACGCCCAGCGCGCGCTCGACACCATCGGCGTCGAGGGCGCGTCGGGCGGCGGGCTGGTCAGGGTCCGCGCGATGGCGAGCGGCCGCATGACCGGGCTCGATATCGATCCGTCGCTGCTCGTCCCCGCCGACAAGGCGATGCTCGAGGACCTGATCGTCGCGGCGTTCAACGATGCCGGCAAGAAGGCGCAGGCGGCCGGCGATGCCGAGAAGGCCAAGCTGACCGCGGGACTGCCGTTGCCGCCGGGGTTCAAGCTGCCGATGTAACGCTGGTTAATCCTTCGGTAAGGCTAAGGTGTCAGTCGGAACGATCTGCATTGCATCTTTGGCGACTCTTTCGACACACCCAGAATAAGATTTCGATTGTCTCCTGTTCCGGCGTGACCATGATCGAGAACTAACCTATCAGGCACGTGAAGTCAATACAGGCAGCGATCGATGCCGTCCCGCCTGACCACCCCGATGCGCTTCTCGATCCGCCCGGCGTAGCGCCGGACATAGCGCCCCGGCGTTGCCGCATCGCGCTTGATCGGCTGCGGCAGCACCGCCGCCAGCCGGGCGGCTTGCAGCGGCGACAGCTGCGCCGCATTCACCCCGAAATAATGCTGCGACGCGGCCTCGACGCCGTAAACGCCGGGCGCAAACTCGGCGATGTTGAGATAGACTTCCATGATCCGCGGCTTGCCCCAGATCGCCTCGATCAGCACCGTGAAGCCGCTTTCGAGCCCCTTGCGCAGCCACGAACGGCCGGGCCACAGGAAGGCGTTCTTGGCGGTCTGCTGCGAGATCGTCGAGCCGCCGCGCAGTTTCCTGCTTGTGGCATTGCGCGCCAGTGCCGCCTCGATCGCGGCGACGTCGAAGCCGTTGTGACTGCAGAAGTTGGCGTCTTCGGCCCCGATCGCGGCGCGTGGCATGGCGCGCGCGATATGGTCGAGCGGTGTCCAGCGGCGCTCGACATGCTGCCCCTGAACGGCGTCGGCGATCATCGGCACGGTGATCGGCGGATCGACGAAGCGGTAGAGCAGCACCCATAGAACCGAGAGCAGCAGCACGCCGCCGACCAACCTGAGCAGCGCGGCGACGAGCCATCCGAGCCACGTCTGCCGCGGGCGGATCTTAGCCCGCCGCCGCTGGGCCACCGCATTGCTGATCACGAGCATGCCCCTTTCGCGGGTCGGTTAGGCCTTGCGATTAGGCACGGGTCAAGCCCCGATGGAGCCAAGCGCCCGCTGGTGCGTCTGGCAACTTGTTCCGGCGACGGTTGCCGGCCTGAAGGAGCACAGCATGATCGACCTCAGCCACATCCGCGAGCACATGGAAGTCATCGGCGCCGACGGCGTCCACGTCGGCACCGTCGACAAGCTCGACGTCAATCGCATCAAGCTGACCAAGGCCGACAGCGGCGAGGGCACGCACAAAGGCCACCACCATTATATCTCGGTCGGGCTGATCGCCGCGATCGACGGCGACAAGGTGCGGCTGTCGGCCAACGCCGATGTCGCGGTGACGTTCGAGGAGGAGGCTTAAGCGTAAGCGTCTTCCCTTTCTGCTCCCCCTCTCCTCGTGGGGAGGGGGTTGGGGGGAGGGAACTCAGCTCCACACCGCGACTGATCACATAATAAGTTAGTCGAGCAAGCTTGCTTTACCCAGCCTTCGAGTCCTCCCCCGGTCCCCTCTCGAAGGGGAGAGGGGGAGCAGGAAGCGAGAAGACAAGATCACGCCGGCTCGGGCAACAGCCGGCGCTCGCCCGCCAGGCTCCGCATCGCCGTCTGCAGCTTCTCGAATGCCCGCACCTCGATCTGCCGAACCCGTTCGCGGCTGATACCGTAGTGCTGCGACAACTCCTCCAGCGTCTCGGGCTCGTCGATCAGGCGGCGCTGCGTCAGGATATGCTTTTCGCGGTCATTGAGCCCGGCCATCGCGTCGACGAGCAGCGCATGACGCTGGGTGCGCTCCTGCTCGTTGGCGACGATCTCGTCCTGGATCGGGCCGGTGTCGGTCAGCCAGTCCTGCCACTCGCCTTCGCCCTCCTCGCGCAGAGGGGCGTTCAGCGACGTGTCGCCGCCCATCGCCATGCGGCGGTTCATCGAGATGACCTCGTCCTTGGTGACGCCCAAGGTGGTCGCGATGCTGTCGACATCGGCCGGCTTCATGTCGCCGTCCTCCATCGCGTTGATCTTGCCCTTCATCCGGCGCAGATTGAAGAACAGCTTCTTCTGGTTGGCCGTGGTGCCGATCTTGACGAGGCTCCACGAGCGCAGGATGAATTCCTGGATCGAGGCGCGAATCCACCACATCGCATAGGTCGCGAGCCGGAAGCCGCGCTCGGCATCGAACTTCTTGACGCCCTGCATCAGCCCGATGTTGCCCTCGGAGATCAGCTCGGCAACCGGCAGCCCATAGCCGCGATACCCCATGGCAATCTTGGCGACCAGACGAAGGTGGCTGGTGACCAGCTTGGCGGCCGCTTCGGGGTCCTGATGCTCGGCCCAGCGCTTGGCGAGCATATATTCCTGCTCGGGGGCGAGCAGCGGGAACTTGCGGATCTCCGACAGATAACGGTTGAGCCCGGCCTCGCCGCCCATCGTCGGGATCGAGGTCTTGGCGGGTAGCGTGCTCTTGCGGGCGACGAGCGCCTTGCTGGCGGACTTGGTGGCCATGCTCATTCTCCTGTGTGGTCGCCGACTGAAAGACGACCGATTAACTCCACTATATCGCCAGGAAGCTGACTGCGGAATGAAAGCTTTTCTTTCCCGACCGGATGCAGGAACCCCAGTGTCGCGGCGTGCAGCGCCTGCCGCCTGAAGTCGAGTTCGTTCAGGACCTCGCGCTGGTTACCGCGCGTCCGTCCATAGGCCGGGTCGCCGAGCAAAGGGTGGCCGATCGACGCCATATGCACCCGTATCTGATGCGTCCGCCCGGTTTCGAGCTGGCATTCGACAACGGTTGCGCCGCTGAGGTGGCGCAGGCTGCGGTAATGGGTCACGGCATGCTTGCCGCGCCCCGCCGGGACGATGGCCATCTTCTGGCGATTGGCGGACGAGCGCGCGAGCGCGCCTTCGATGCGTCCCGAGGGCGGATCGGGCGCGCCGTCGACCACCGCGGTGTACAGCCGCTCGACACTGTGCGCCGCGAACTGCCGCGACAGCGCCTCGTGCGCCGGGTCGGTCTTGGCGACGACGAGCAGCCCCGAGGTGTCCTTGTCGATGCGGTGGACGATGCCCGGCCGGGCGACGCCGCCGATGCCCGACAGCCGTCCGGCGCAGTGGTGCAGCAGCGCATTGACCAGCGTGCCGTCGAGATTGCCCGCCGCGGGATGGACGACCAGACCGGCGGGCTTGTCGACGACGAGCAGGTGATCATCCTCGAAGACGATGGCGAGCGGGATATCCTGGGCGAGCGCATCGGGCGTGGTCGGCGGCGGGATCGCCACGGTAAAGCCGTCGCCGGCGCTGACCTTCTTCGCCGGATCGCGGAGCAGGACGACGGGGTCGCCGACAGTCCGGCTGACCTGACCCGAGTTGATCAGCGCCTTCAACCGCTCGCGCGACAGCGTCGGGATCAGCACCGCCAACGCGCGGTCCAGCCGCCAGCCGGTCATATCCGGCCCGGCGGTAACGCTGACTGTCGACTTTGCTGCCCCCATCGAATAGCCGATGTCGGGATGATCGTGACAATTGCAAGCGGGGTGATCGAAGGCATGCAGCGCCACGCGCTCGCCGAACACCCGCGCGAGGCCTGCGGGCTGCTGCTCGGCACCGACCGCGCGATCACCGCGGCCGAACCAGCGCGAAACGTCGCCGCCCGCCCGCACCGCAGTTTCGAGATCGAACCGGCGACGTTGCTGCGGGTGCACCGCGAGGCGCGAGGCGACGGGCAGGCGGTACTTGGCTGGTATCATTCGCACCCGAACGGCGTCGCGCAACCGTCTTCCACCGACGCCGCGCGTGCCGTCGAGGACGGCAAATTCTGGCTGATCGTCACTGCCGACGCCGTGACGGCGTGGGCCGCCGTCGCGGACGGCAACGCCCCTTGCGACGCCCTGCACGGCCGCTTCGCACCCGTCGCTCTCCGGGTCATCTGAGTGGCGACAGGGATGGTGAAGTGGTTCGACCGCCGCAAGGGCTTCGGCTTCATCCGGCCCGATATCGGCCCGGCGGATGTTTTCGTCCATATCTCGGCGGTACAGGCGGCGGGGCTGGAGGCGCTCGACGACGGCCAGCGGCTCGAGTTCGAGCTGACCCAGATGAGCGACGGCCGGCTGACCGCGCTCGGCTTGCGGGCGCTGCCGATCGCCGACGACCAGGACCGCGCATGAGCTTCGCCGTACCGGCGCTGACCTCGCTGCACTTTCCGGCCGGCGTCGTCATCGGGCTGGTCTCCGCCGCCCCGGTCGGGCCGATCAACCTGCTCGTCATCCAGCGCGCGCTGACCCAGAACATTCCCGCGGCGCTGATCATCGGCATCGGCGGGGCGCTCGGCGACTGCACCTTCGGCACCGTCGCGGCATTCGGGCTCGGCGCGGCAGCACACCTGCTGCACGACCATACCGCGACCATCCGTCTGATCGGCGGGCTGATCATGCTGGCGTTCGCGGTGTTCGTCTGGCGCTCGACCCCGCACCTGCACGACAAAGCGGCGCAGGCGTCGCCGGGGCGGATGGCGCTGGTCGCCTACGGCATGGTGATGACCAACCCGGCGACATTGTTCTTCTTCGTCGCGAGCTTCGGTGCCGCGGGGCTCGCCGGCATCGGCCACGACACGGTCGCGCATCGGCTCAACGCGGCGCTGGTCGTGACGGGAGTGTTCGGCGGCTCGATGGTCTGGTGGCTGATCATCAGCGGTGCGGCGCGCAGTTTCCGCAGCCGCATCACCGACCGTCACCTGGTGTGGCTCAACCGGGGTACCGCGGCGGCGCTGACGCTGTTCGGGTTGGCGGCGGTCGGCGCAGGGGCACTGGCGATATGAGCGAGCTGGCGACATTGGTGGCACGGCGGCTGTGCCATGACCTCGCGGGGCCGGCGGGGGCGATCGCGACCGTGGTCGAGCTGATGGGCGAGGGGGCCACCGACCCGGAACTGCAGTCGTTGCTCGCCGACAGCAGCGCGGCGCTGCTCGCGACGCTGCGGCTGCACCGATTCGTGCTCGGCGGCGGCGATGCGAGCGACTATCGTGCCTGTCTCCGCGCATGGGTGGCGACGCGCGAGGGCGTGGAGCTGCACTGGACCGGCGATCAGCAGCATGCGCCCGCAGCGGCGGCGCTGCTGCTCGGGCTGGCGATGATCGCCGCCGAAGCGGCTCCCGGGGCGGCGACGCTGACCGTTGCCGATACGGGGGTGACGGTCGACGCGGCGCGCCTGAGCTTCGATCCGCAGATCGCCGCGGCGCTGGCGGGCGCTCCTGCGGCGACGCCCAAGGGATCGCTCGCCGCGCTGTTGTCCCATGCCGCGGCCGGGCAGGGACGGCGGGTTATTGCCGACTCTACGCCGACACGTCTGAAGCTGACGCTGGCCTGATCGCGCGCCAACTCAGCCGCTCACCACGGCAGCGCGTTGCCGCGGTAGTCGCTGAAGCTCCCGGTGTGCGCCATGTCGAGCGCCGCGATCACCTCGCGCAGTCCGGTGACCGAATCGGGGATGGCGACTTCGGCTCCCGCGCCGCCCATGTCGGTCTTGGCCCAGCCCGGGTGGACGACGGCGACCGCGATGCCGCGGCGTTTCAGCTCGATCGACAGTGTCTTCATGCCGGCGTTGAGCGCTGCCTTCGACATCCGGTAGCTCCACAGGCCGCCACCGGCATTCGCCGCGATCGAGCCGAGCGTCGACGACAGCGCGACGATCTTGCCGCCGGTCGCGACCTTGCCGCCCATGGCACGCGCGGCGAGGAGCGGTCCGAGCGCATTGGTCGTCATCACATGCAGCCATTGGTCTGCGGCGACGTCGGCCAGCGGGCCCTCCATGACGTTGACCCCGGCGTTCAGGATCAGCAGGTCGATACCGGACGGCAGCTCGGCGGCGACTGCCGCGAGCGAAGCCTCGTCGGTAACATCGGCAACGAAGCCACGTGCGCTGACCGGCAGCGCGGCGAGCGCGTCGGCGCTGCGGACCGTGGCAAAGACCTGCCAGCCGTGCGCGGCGTATTGCACCGCGAATTCGTGGCCGATGCCGCGGCTCGCTCCGACGATGACGACGCTTGGCATGACCCAGCTCCATTAAGTCTGACGCGGGCACCGTAATGCCGTATGGGGCGGCGGCGTCAATCGCGGCGCGCAAGGATACGGCATGGGAGTTTGGCGGACGCTGCTCGGCACCGCGGCCGGGCTGGTGCTCGGCGGGCCGCTCGGCGCGCTGGCGGGAGCGGCGGCGGGTGGTGCTGCGGACATCGCGGTGTCGCGCGCCGCATCACCCGAGCGCGCGCAAGTCGCGTTCACGATCGCAGCGATCGCGCTCGCCGCCAAGATGGCGAGCGCCGACGGGGTCGCCAGCGCGCCCGAGTTCGCGACCTTCGAGCGGCTGTTCCGCGTCCCCGAGGCCGAGCGCGCCAATGCGACGCGTTTCTATGACTACGCCAAGCGCTCGACCGCGGGCTTCGAGGCGTATGCTGCCCAAGCTGCGGCGCTGCTCGGGCCGGCGTCGCCGGTGCTCGAGGACCTGCTCGAGGCGTTGCTGATGATCGCCGCCACCGATGGCATCCACCCGGCCGAGCTGACCTACCTCGACACCGTTGCGGCGCGCTTCGGCTTTGCCCCGGCAGACTACGCGCGCATCCGGGCACGCCATATCGCGCCGGGACCCGACGACCCATATGTTGTTCTCGGCGTCACTCCCGGAGCCGACACTGCGGTGTTGCGGGCGGCGTACCTGAAGCTGGTCAAGGCGTATCATCCCGATCGGCATTATGCCGACGGCACGCCGGCCGAGTTCATCCATGTTGCCGAGGCGCGGATGGCGGCGATCAACGCGGCCTATGCGGCGGTGGCGAAGCGGGGGTGAAACTTCGCCACCTCGCACTGATTGCGCTCGTCGACGTGATCTGGGCCGTTAACATCGTCGCGATAAAGGTCTCCGTCGATGCGGTGCGGCCGTTGACGGCGAACATGTTGCGCTATGCGATCGTGCTGGTCGTCTGCCTGCCGTGGCTGCGCTGGCTGCCGGGCCGGATGCGGCTGGTGCTGGTCACCGGGCTGATCGCGGGGGCGTTGTTCATGGCGTTCGGCGGCTTGTCGTATGCGGTTTCCGACAACGTCTCGGCGCTGGCGGTGGCGGGGCAGCTCGGGGTGCCGTTCAGCCTGCTGCTGGCGATCGTCTTCTATCACGAGCGCATCCGCTGGGTCCGCATGGCCGGCATCGCGCTGTCGTTTGCCGGCGTCGCGGTGATGGCGTTCGACCCGCGTATCTTCGACGAGCGGCTCGGCCTGCTGCTGACCGCGGCGGCATCGTTGTGCTGGGCGATCGGCAACCTGTTGTTCCGCAGGCTGCAGGGCACCCATGTGCTGACCTTGCAGGCTTGGCTTGCAGTCGTCAGCTTGCCGGTGCTCGGGCTCGCCAGCGTCATCTTCGAGCCCGGACAGCTGGCGCAGCTCGGCACCGTGCCGCTTCATGTCTGGGCGTGGATCGGCTATTCGGCGATCGCCTCGTCGGTCATCGGGCACGGCGGCATGGCATATCTGTTCCAGCGCTATCCGGTGTCGGTGGTCGCGCCGCTCACCTTGCCGACGCCGCTGCTGTCGGTGATCGTCGGCATCGCGGTGTTCAAGACGCCGGTCGGCGTGCCGCTCGTCGCCGGCGGCTTGCTGACCTTGCTCGGGATCGCGATCATCACGCTGCGTACCGCGACGGCGCGCGAGACCGAGGTGCTGGCATGAACCTGATTGAGCGCGCCAGCCCCAATTTCGATATGCGCCTGCTGCCGGTCAGTATGATCGTGCTACACTATACCGGAATGCAAAGCGCGGCTGCCGCGCTCGACCGGCTCGCCGACCCGGCGGCGAAGGTGTCGGCGCATTATGTCGTCGCCGAGGACGGGCAGGTGGTCCGCATGGTCGCCGAAGCCGACCGCGCGTGGCACGCGGGACGCAGCTATTGGCGCGGCATCACCGACGTCAACAGCGCCAGTATCGGCATCGAGATCGTCAACCCCGGCCACGAGTTCGGCTATATGCCGTTCCCCGAGCCGCAGATGGACGCCGTCGTCGCGCTCGTCGCGGGCATCGTTCAGCGCTTTGGCGTCGCCCCGGCGATGGTCGTCGGCCACAGTGATGTCGCGCCCGCGCGGAAGGACGATCCGGGCGAGCTGTTCGACTGGCCCGGCCTGGCGCGCGCGGGCCTGGCGCTCGCAACACCTGTGCCGCGGCTCGATCCGGGCTGGACCGATGCGGGGTTCGCTGCCGCGCAGCACCGGTTCGGGTATGAAGTGGACGATGCCACGGCGGCGGTGGTGGCGTTCCAGCGCCGGTTCCGGCCGCGCGACTTCGGCGGTGTGGTGGACGCCGAGTGCCGGGGCATGCTGCTCGAGCTGCTGCGCCTCTACCCCTCTCCCGTGAGGACGGGAGAGGGCTGGCAAGGAGGATCGTAAGCTACCGCGGTCCTGTTTCCAGATACGCCGTATGCACCTTGTCGCCGCCGAGCCCCTCGGGCAGGTTCAGCAGCCCCTTCTTGACGACTTCGCCCGGTTTGGGCGGGGTCGCGGTCGAGTCGCTGCGCGCGTGCCGCTTGGCATTGCCGCTGTCGCCGCCGTCGATGCCGTGACGCCGGCCCCCGTCCACATCGCTGCTACCGATGTTGCCGCCCCTGCCGCCGCCGATGCCGCCACCGCCGATACCGCCGGGGCCGGTCTGCTGCGCCGCGAGTTGCGACCCCCCGGCGAGCGCCAGCACGATCGTAAAAATCAGCGTGAGCCGCATGATATTCTCCTTGAGCCTCGCCTAATACGGCGGCGCGGCGCAGCTTGGCAAGCCGGGGCGCACCGCGTACACGCCGCCTCGGGCCAGAGGATCGGACGGCCGCTGCCATGCTCGCATGGGGGAGGAAAGTCCGGGCTCCACGGAACGACGGTGCCGGATAACGTCCGGCGGGGGCGACCCCAGGGAAAGTGCCACAGAGAGCAAACCGCCCCGGCTCGCCGGGGTAAGGGTGAAAGGGTGCGGTAAGAGCGCACCGCGCGGCCGGTAACGGCGGCGGCATGGTAAACCCCACCGGGAGCAAGACCAAATAGGGGCGGCGCGCGGGGCAACTCGCAGGGCAGGAACCGGCCCAGTCGCCCGGGTTGGTTGCTGGAGGCGGATGGCGACATCCGCCGTAGAGGAATGGCCGTCCAAGGGGAGTGATCCCCCGGACAGAACCCGGCTTACAGATCCTCTGGCCTGCTTACCTGGCCCTCTCCCGTCCTTACGGGAGAGGGTTGGGTGCGGATCTTACTTCTGCTGAGACGCCAAGGCCTACCGCGCCGCCAGCGCCATCGTCTTCGCCAGCAAGCCCTGCGCCCGCGCGACATAGTCGGGCCGCGGCGGCACCAGCCCCGAGCAGCTCAGGCAATGCGCCTGGATCGTCGGGCCGCTGGCGACCGCGCTGGCCTCGCCGATCGCCGACAGGATGCGGGCCTGACCGAGTCGCGTCGCCTGGCCGAACGGATCGCGCGCGGCCTGCGTGTCGATCTCGTCGCCATTCGACGTCGACAGCAGCGCGGCGAGCAATTGCGCCGTCCGCGACGGCTTGCGCTCGATATCGATGGTGCGCGCATCGACATCGAGATGCGCCCGCCGCCGCGCTTCGGCGACCGCGAAGTCGAGTCCGCCGAGGCCGTCGACGAGCTTCAGGTCGAGTGCCGACTTGCCCGACCAGACGCGGCCCTGGCCGATTTCGTCGACGCGGGTCACGGGCAGATTGCGCGCCTTCGCCACCAGCCCGGTGAAGCGCCGGTAGATGTCCTCGACCGAGGCCTGCAGGATGACCTTGGTATCGGGGGTCAGCCCGCGCAGGATGTCGGGGTCGCCCGAATACGGCGTCGACTTAACGCCGTCGGTGCCGATGCCCAGCGCGGTCAGCGCGCGGTTGAAGGTCGGGATGACCGCGAACACGCCGATCGAGCCGGTGATCGTCGACGGCTGCGCGTAGACCGCATCGGCGGCGGTCGATACCCAATAGCCGCCGCTCGCCGCGACCGGCCCGAACGAGGCAACGATCGGCAGCCCTTTCTGCTTGGCGACCACAAGCGCCTCGCGGATACGCTCCGACGCGAGCACCGAGCCGCCGGGCGAGTCGATCCGCACTACCAGCGCCTTGATGTCGGGGTTGGTCAGCGCCTTGGCGATCAGCGCGCTGATCGTATCGCCGCCGGCAGTGCCCAGCGGCGCATCGCCGTCGACGATCATGCCCGCGACGTAAACGATGCCGACCGCCGGTCCGCTGTCGCGGCTGTCGGTTGCGGCGAGATAACGCCCGAGCGGCACCGAATTGAAGCTGCCCTCGCGCCGGTCGCTGCCACGCCCGACGAGCTTGGCGATCCCGCGGCCGAAGTCGACGCTGGTGCTGATCTGATCGACAAGGTGGCTCTGCACCGCCACGGTCGCCAGATCGCCGTCGGCCGACTTGATCCGCGCCGGCAGGTTGGCGAGCACGGCGTTGACGTCGGCGGCGGGCCGCGCGGCGCGGACGTCGGCGATGTAACTGCCCCACAGGCTGTCGACCAGCGCCTGCTCGGCCGCTTTCGCCTCGGGCGAGGCGTCGCTGCGCAGAAACGGCTCGACGGCCGACTTGTAGGTACCGACGCGGAAGACGTTGACGTCGATGTCGAGCTTATCCAGCGCCTTCTTGAAATAGATGTTCGGGCCGCCCGGCCCGGTCAGCAGCACGCCGCCGAGCGGGTTGATCGCGACACGGTTGGCCTGCGCCGCGAGGTAGTAGCTCGCGTCGGTGTAGGCGGTGGCATAGGCGTAGACAGGTTTGCCCGCCCTGCGGAAGGCCTGCAGCGATCCCGCGATCGACTGCAGATTGGCTTGACCGGCACCGATGAAGGTATCGAGGTCGAGCACGATCAGCTTGATCCGGCTGTCGGTGCGGGCGCGGTCGACGGCGCGGACGATGTCGCGCACCGCAATCTGGCGCGGGGCCGAACTGTTGCCCGACGCCAGCGCCAGCGTCGATTGCTCGCTCGGCTGGTCGACCACCGGACCATTCAGGTTGAGCACCAGCGCCGCCCCGCCGGGCACCGTCAACGGACCGCGGCTGTGCAGTACGCCCCACAGCCCGATGAAGAACAGCAGCAGCAGGATCAGCACCAGCGCATCCTTGACGCCGACGAGAAAGCGCCAGGTGCCACGCAGAAACGCCATGAGGGATATGCCTTCGTGAGGTGGACAACGGCGGTGTAGCGATGACGGGGCGCACTGTCACGCTCGGAGCCGCAGCGATCACGGCAAGTCGCAGCCGCGCCGTGGGCTTAGCTGACCCGCAAGTCAGCCGAGGTGGACGATGGTGGCTAGTGAACAGCCAGCCGCGCCGACGCCGCTGGCAGTGCCCACGCGTTACGCGGCAACCTGCGCTGCCATCGGCACGACGCCGAGCCGGTCGAACAGCGCATGATCGCGGTCGACTTCGGGGTTGGCGGTAGTCAGCAGCCGGTTGCCGACGAACAGCGAGTTCGCGCCCGCCAGCAGGCACAGCGCTTGCGCCTCATCGGTCATCGCCTCGCGCCCGGCGGCGATACGGATAACCGACGCCGGCATCATGATCCGGGCGACGGCGACGGTGCGCGCGAACTCGATCGCGTCGATCGGCGGAGCCTCGCCGCTCAGCAAGCGGTCGCCGAGCGGCGTGCCGGCGATCGGTACCAGCGCATTGATCGGCACGCTGCCGGGATGCTCGGGCAGTGTCGCCAACGCGACCAGCAAGCCGATGCGGTCGGCGCGGCTCTCGCCCATGCCGATGATGCCGCCGCAGCACACGCCGATGCCGGCGCGGCGGACCTCGGCGAGCGTGTCGAGGCGGTCGGCGTAGGTCCGCGTGCCGACGATTTCGGGGTAGTGTTCGGGCGAGGTGTCGAGGTTGTGGTTATAATAGTCGAGCCCCGCCGCGCCGAGCGCATCCGCCTGTGCCGGGGCGAGCATGCCGAGCGTCATGCAGGTCTCGAGCCCCAGCGCCTTGACCCCGCGCACCATCTCGGTCAACGCGCCCATGTGCCGGTCGGCCGGACCGCGCCATGCCGCACCCATGCAGAAGCGCTGCGCGCCGCCGGCCTTGGCGGTGGCGGCGGTGGCGATCACCTCGGCGACGTCGAGCAGCTTCGAGGCGCGGGTGGCGGTATCGAAGCGCGACGACTGGCTGCAATAGCCGCAATCCTCGGGGCAGCCGCCGGTCTTGATCGACAGCAGCGTGCTCATCTGCACCTCGCTTGCTCCGAAGCGGGCACGGTGCACGGTCTGCGCCTGCCACAGCAGGTCGGCGAACGGCAGCTCGAACAGCGCGGCGGCTTCGGCATGGGTCCAGTCGTTGCGGGGGGTAGGTGTGGTGGTCATACTCGCTTAGAAGCTTATTCGGCGCGCTTGGGCAAGCGCTTGCGAGGGGCGGGGTTGGCAGGGCGAGAGGCAGCGGCCGATGCCCCGTCAATAAAGCCCTCGATTCGCGAGACGCGACTGTCGAGCGTCGCATGATCCCTCGACAACGCGGTCAAGTCATCGGCAATTCCAGCCAGGGCCCCGCGGAGCTGGTCGATGCGCTCGCGGTAGAGCATGACATCGCGGATGGCGCGCGACAGGTCGCCGGCAAAGCTCAATGGCGGGCACCTGTCGATCGCAGCGCCGCATCGACCGCGGCCCGCGCTTCGGCGATCGACTGGTTGATCGCGTCGAAGTCGGCAATGATGCCCGGCATGGCGGCCGACAGCTCGCTGGTCAGCAACTCGAGTTCCTCGCGCTCTTCAGGGCTGCCGAAGTTATCGACCGCGAGCCGGATATATTCGCCGCTGGAAACCCCTAGCCGCGCTGCATCGGCCTCGATCTGCGCCTTCTTGTCGGGCGTCATCAGCACCGTAACGCGCGCGGATTGAGCCTCGTACGGCGCCTGCCGGATGTCGCTGATCTTCGCCGCGGTCGCCATGGTCGCTCCAGCTATGCTAATGTCATTATCATATGGACCCTAGCGGCCCGATGTCAACGTCGCGGGCTTGCCGGGACGGGACCACAACCATCAGAGCGGTATATTATCGTGCTTCTTCCACGGGTTCTCCAGCTTCTTCGTCCGCAGCTTGCGCAAGCCCACCGCGAGCCGCCGACGGGTCGAATGCGGCATGATCACCTCGTCGATGAAGCCCATGCTGGCCGCCACGAACGGATTGGCGAAGCGCGTCTCATATTCGGCGGTGTGTTCGGCGATCTCTTCCTTGCTCTTGCCGCGAAAGATGATCTCGACCGCCCCCTTGGCCCCCATCACCGCGATCTCGGCGGTTGGCCACGCGTAGTTCAAATCGCCGCGCAGGTGCTTCGAGGCCATCACGTCATACGCCCCGCCGTATGCCTTGCGGGTGATGACGGTGATCTTCGGCACGGTCGCCTCGGCATAGGCGAACAGCAGCTTGGCACCGTTCTTGATGATGCCGTTATGCTCCTGTGCGACGCCGGGCAGGAAGCCGGGCACGTCGACGAACGTCAGGATGGGGATGCCGAACGCGTCGCAAAAGCGCACGAAGCGCGCCGCCTTTTTCGACGCGGCGATGTCGAGGCAGCCGGCCAGCACCATCGGCTGGTTGGCGACGATGCCCACCGTGCTGCCCTCGATGCGGGCGAAGCCGATGACGATGTTGCCCGCATGTGCCGGCTGCATCTCGAAGAACTCGGCTTCATCCGCGACTTTACGGATCAGCTCGTGCATGTCGTAGGGCTGGGTCGCCGATGCCGGGATCAGCGTGTCGAGGCTCGGCTCGAGCCGCTCGGGATCGTCCGACGACGGCCGGAACGGCACCCCGGTGCGGTTGTCGAGCGGCAGGAAGTCGAAGAACGTGCGCGTCCGGAGCAGCGCCTCGACGTCGTCCTCGCACGCCAGGTCGGCAACGCCCGATTTCGTCGTGTGCGTGACCGCGCCGCCGAGTTCGTCCTGCGTCACCACCTCGTTGGTCACCGTCTTGACGACGTCGGGCCCGGTGACGAACATATAGCTCGAATCCTTCACCATGAAGATGAAGTCGGTCATCGCCGGCGAGTAGACCGCGCCGCCCGCGCACGGCCCCATGATCAGGCTGATCTGCGGCACGACGCCCGAGGCGAGCACGTTGCGCTGGAACACCTCGGCATAGCCGCCGAGGCTGGCGACGCCCTCCTGGATGCGCGCGCCGCCGCTGTCGTTGAGGCCGATCACCGGCGCGCCGACCTTCAGCGCCATGTCCATCACCTTGCAGATCTTCTGCGCATGGCGCTCGCTCAGGCTGCCGCCGAACACGGTGAAATCCTGGCTGAACACGAACACCAGCCGCCCGTTGATCGTGCCCGAGCCGGTGACGACGCCGTCGCCGGGGATTTTCTGCGCCGCCATGCCGAAATCGACGCAGTAGTGCTCGACGTACATGTCGAGCTCCTCGAAGCTGCCGGGATCGAGCAGGATGTCGAGCCGCTCGCGCGCGGTCAGCCGGCCCTTCTTATGCTGCGCGTCGATCCGCGCCTGCCCACCGCCCATCCGCGCCGCCTCGCGCCGCCGTTCGAGCTCGACGAGTGTTTTCAACATGGGTGTATCCTTGTTGGACGGGGTGTATCGGGTGTTTCGATCCAGCGAAAGGCTAGACCGATCGCTTGACGAGATCGGTCGGATCGATGCGGTTTACGAACCGGCGGCTAATTCGACAGTCCGGCCCTGCGGTCATGGAAGCGGCCCGGGAGATTTGGTGACGCAGGGTGTGAACTTATCCGACTGATGCGCGCGTCATCGCTGAACTTTCCCGGCAGACGTCACTCCGCTAGGCAGCGAACCATGATCGAGCCCGAGCAATGCAAGACGATGGTTGAAGTTCGCGCCGGCGTCGACGCGCTGGACGAACGTATCGTCGCGCTGCTGGCAGTACGCACTCGGTTCATGGATGCCGCCGCGCGCATCAAGGACCATCGCGATCAGGTCCGTGACGAGCCGCGCAAAGCTGCAGTCATCGCCCACGCGCGTTTGATCGCCGAGCGCGAGGGAATGTCGCCCGAACTCGTTGGTCATATCTACGAGTGCTTGGTGGAGGCCTCGATCGCATACGAAATGAAGCGGTTCGACTTAGACGAGCCGTCCGTTATCGACGGTGCTGTCCCCGCATTTAAATGACGTCGACGGGATTGAACGCAGACCTCTATCGACAAGTTCAGCTCAGCCTCCCTCCCCACGATCAAGCAATCCCAGCATCGCCACCGCCGCCGCCAGCCCGCGCTGGCGTTCCTCGCGGCTGGCAATCGCGAGCGGGTCTTCGCCCCATTGCTCGGCCTGCCAGATTTCGTCGAGCTGGCCCGCCGCCCAGGCTTGTCCCGCGTCGAGCCGCCGGTCGGCGACGGCCAGCCCGATCACCGCCGAACCGCAGATCGTCACCACCGGGTGCAGCGCCGCCAGCCGGAACGGGTTGAACGCCGCGAATGCCTTGCCGAGCCGGGCCAGGGTCGCGGGCGGCTGGGCGACGTGGATGATGCCCGTCGTCACGCGGAACACGACATCGTAGCGTGCCGTCGCCCAGGCGAGCAGCGGGTCCCACGCCGCCGCCTGCCGGGCCACCAGCGGAGCCGGGGCCTCGGCGCGGTAGCACAGCAGCTCGGTCGCCGCGTACTGCGCCAGCTCGGCCGAAAAGTGCGCGGGGTCAGGCGCGATCCGGTCGATCGCGGCGTTGGCGAGCCCGGTCAGCGGCATGGCGGCGGGCTTTATTGTCTCGACCTGCGCCGCCCATTCCGCCACGATTGCCTGCGCCAGCGGCGCGGTCGGCACCAGCAGGGGCACGCGGGCAGGAGTGCGCACGGGCTTGCCGTCGAGGCGGATGCCGTAGCCGCCGGGTTCCACGGCGGCGGTGACGTCGGTATAGAAGCGCTTCACGGCAGTGCGGCGAGGAGATCGTCGAAGCTGACGACGACGCGCTCGGCTCCGGCGGCGATCAGCTCGGACGCTTCGTGATAGCCCCAGTCGACGCCGATCGACCGCGCGCCCGCGGCTTCCCCCATTGCGATATCAAAGATCGTATCGCCGATCATCACCGTGTCTTCGGGGCTCGCACCCGCTTGGGCGATCGCCGCGTGCAGCATCGCCGGATGCGGCTTCGACGGGTGCCGGTCGGCGGTCTGCAGCGTCACGAACTGCGCGCTCAGCCCGTGATGGGCGAGGCACAGCGCCAGCCCGCGGTCGGACTTGCCGGTGGCGACGCCCAGCGCCCAGCCGCGTGCCTGCAGCGCGGCCAAGCCCGCCGCGACGCCCGGATACAGCGGTTCCGCCGCCAGCCGGTCGGTCGCGCGCATCCGGTGGAACGCCTGCCGGTAATCCTCCGCCAAGCGATGCTGCAACGCCGGTTCGGCATCGGGCAGCATCGCCGACATCGCCTCGACGAGGCTGAGCCCGACGACCCGCCGGGTGGCGTGCGGGTCGGGCGCGGGCAGCCCGGCGCGCGCGAACGCATCCGCCATCGCCGCGACGATGTTCGCTTGGCTGTCGACCAGCGTCCCGTCGCAATCGAAGACCGCGAGCTTCACGCTCACGCTCGACGTCGCGCTCCGACTGCGGTGATCGCCGGGCGAAGGTCGTTGTTGTCCTCGATCCGCAGCATGCGGATGTCGCTGACCGATGGCTCGAACCAGTCATAGGTCTGTGTCAGCTCCTGCACGGCGAGCACGCAACGCACTGCGTCGACGCTTTCGTCACCGAAGTATGTGCTGTCCTGCATACGGCTGAAGCCGTGCCGGGCGAGACAGCTGCCGACATCGACATAGGCGTTGCGCCACGACTTGTTATGGTAGAGTTGTTCGAGCGTCACCGTGTCGAGGTCCAAAACGATCGCGTACATCGACGATTTGCCCCCGGAGTTGTGACCGATCATCGACCTGCGGTTGACCTCGGCCATGGGCGCTCGACTTTTCGGCTAATAAGCGTGGAACATAGCTTGCGAGGACAGGGGGAGCAATGGCGGGGTTACCCCCCGCGGCTGCGCCGTTCGCCGCGGCGGGCGAGGCGGCGCTGCTTCGCGGCGGCGCTTTCGAGCTTGGCCTTGCCCTCGGGCGTGTCCTTGAAGCGCAACTCGTCCAGCGGGATATTGCCGTCGGCGACCTCGAAGCCGAGCATGGCGAAGCTGTCGGTCATGTGGTTCGGCAGGTCGGCGACGATGTCGAGCGGCACGCCGTCGGGGTGATCGATCAGCAGCCGCCGCGCGTGCAGGTGCATCTTGCGGCTGATGCCGCCGGTCAAGAACGCCTCCTTGCTGCCGTACTTCGCGTCGCCGACGATCGGGTGGCCGATGGCGGTGGCGTGGACGCGGATCTGGTGGGTGCGCCCGGTCAGCGGCTGGAATTCGAGCCATGCCGCCTGCGTCGCGGCATGGTCGAGCGTGCGGTAGCGGGTGCGCGCGTTCTGGCCGGTCTCGGGGTCGACGTGCATCTTCTCGGCGCCGCTGCCGGGCTGCTTTGCCAGCGCGGCGACGATCTCGCCGTCGGCGGGTTCGGGTGCGCCGACGACCAGTGCCCAGTACACCTTGCGTGCGGTCCGGTCGGCGAAGGCCTTCGAGAAGAACGCCGCCGACTTCGCGGTGCGGGCCAGCAGCAGCACGCCCGAGGTGTCCTTGTCGAGACGATGGACCAGCTTGGGGCGCTGCGGGAAGCCGAAGCTAAGCGCATCGAGCAGCCCGTCGACGTGGGTCAGCGTGTTGGTGCCGCCCTGCGTCGCCAGCCCTGCGGGCTTGTTGAGCACTATCGCCGACTTGTCACGGTGGATGACGAGGCTTTGGGCATAGTCGATCTCGGCGGCGCTGAGCGGTCGCCGGGGCGCCTCCCCCGGGGCGTCATTGGCGGGTAGCGTGTCGGCGGGCGGCACGGTCAGCGTCTGGCCGGCGGCGATGCGCGCGCTGGGGTCGGTCTTGCGCGCTTCGAGCCTGATCGCGCCGGTCTTGCATAGCCGCGACACGGTGTTGAAGCTGATGTCGGCGAGATGCCGCTTGAACCAGCGGTCGAGGCGGATGCCGTCGTCCTCGGCGTCGATGGTGAAAGTCCGGGTAGCTGTCACAGGACGCGCATCAGCAGGACACCGGCGTAGAGCGCGAGGACGCTGCCGACGACCGACGACACCGCATAGGCCGCCGCCAGCACCGCATCGCCGCTGGTCAGCATGCCGAACACTTCGAGGCTGAATGCCGAGAATGTCGTAAAGCCGCCGAGCACGCCGACGCCGAGCAGCAGGCGCAGTGGTTCGCTGCCGCCGGTGCGGACGAGCCCGCCGGCGAGCAAGCCCATGAGCAGTCCGCCGATGATATTGACGCTCCATGTCCCGAACGGCAGCCCCGGCCCGAACGCCTCGAACAGCTGGCGGCCGAGCAGGAAGCGCGCACCCGCACCGACGCTGCCCCCGAGCATGACGAGGACGAGCGGGGGCAGGGCGGCAAGACTGGGCATGGTGAGAAGGTCTGTAGAGTGTCGCCGCCAGTCACGCCACGCCGAATGTCCAGCCTTCGGTGCGCGTCAGCGCCCGGGTCAGCCCGGGCGGCGACCAATACGCCGGATCGGCCGCGGCGCGGCGCATCCCGGCGGCCGAGACCAGCGCGTCGCCGATATGATCGCTGAAGCTGTCGGGCACCGCCGCCGCCCCGCTGCCCAGCCGTGCCAGTGCTGCATCGAGCGTCGTCCGGTCGCGTATCTTGCCCCGCACCCCGCCATCGGCCGCGAACGTCCGGCAGTAGATCTCGACCGCGAGCGAGCCGTGTGCGGGGACCGGGTCGAACGGCCAGACCGGCATCGCCAGCCGGTTGAGCAGCCGCATCCCCGACAGGCTCGCCTTGCCGCACTGCGCTGCGCCGAGCAGCGCGAACACCGACGACGCCGCGCCGAGCTTCTTTGCCGCCCACACCCGCTCGACCTCACGCAAGCGCGCCCGCGCCGCCTTGTCGCCGTCGGCGCTGCCGAGCCAGTAATGCCGCCGCCGCCGGTCGATATAGCTGTGCGCCTCGAGGTGCGGGTCGGCGACCGCGTCGACCTCGCGCCACAGCGCACGCGCATCGGCGGGGCTGTCCGCGTCGCCGGGGAAGAAGGCACCCGCATCGATATGCGGCAGGCTGAACGAGAAGTCGAAGCCGATCAGCGCGCGTTCGCCGCTCGCTGCGACGTCTTGCAACCACGCGAGCACCGCGGCGCGCGACCAGCGCCGGTCTGGCGCGATCAAAGCGGGAGCCCTGTCGCCGGGACCGCAGGCGGCGACCGCGATCGCGGCATGTCGCTCGCCCCTGGCCCCGCTCCAGTCGATCGCGATGAATCGCTCGAACGCTGTCACCGGCGGATGCGGTTGCCCGCGACGAAACCGAGCAGCCCGGTAAGAAAGATGCTGATCAGCGCCTGCGTTCCCGCCAGCAACAGCGCCAACACCCCGCTCGGCGCGAGGAACGCGGACGGAGTGCCCGAGGTCGTCATCGCCATCAGGGCGAAGATAGCGAGGTCAAGCGGGCGGTGGCTGACGGTCTGGACGGCACCGTCCAGCCGGACCACGCTGCCGGTGACCCCGTAGATCAGTACGAATACGACGTAGACGACCATCAGGCTGACCAGCACGCGGCCGACGCTTTCGCCGTAGCCGCTGGTCGATTCGATCATCTGCTCGCCGGCATAGCGCGCCGCGGCGGCAAGCCATGCACCGGGCCGACGCGCGTGCCACGCCGCAGCGGCCGCGGCACGCGACGCGCGCTTCTCCATGCGGCGCTTGGCGCGGTACGCCCATGATGCCGCCTCGCCGTCGCCCAGGCTGATGAAATTGCGCTGCAGCGCGCCGTAACCGTCGGCGGCCTGGGCATAATCGCCGGCGCGCTCCTCGCCGATGCCGCCCGCCACCTGCGCCTGCGACAGCTGCGTGCGGTTCAGCCGGGCGCGCGCCCAGCACACGCCGTCGACCGCGCAGCTCGACAGGTCGACGTCCTGCAGCCATGCCCCGGTCAGGTCGGCCCCGGTCAGCGTCGCGCCGTTCAGCCGCGCGCCGCGCAGGTCGGCATCGGCCAACTTCGCAGAACACCAATCGATGCTGGTCAACAACGCCTCGCGCAGATCCGCCCGGCTGAAGTCACATCCGGCCGCCGTCGCTTCGCCGATCTGGGCACCGCGCATCGATGCTCCCGAGAAATCGGCCCGCTCGAGCCTGGCCCCCCACAGATCGGCGCGGTCCAGCACCGCAAGCTCGCCGAACGCACCGCGCAGGTCGGCGAAACGCAGCGTCGCCTCGATCAGCGTCGCCTCCTCGAGCAACGCATCCTGCAGACGCATCTCGCCCATGCGCGCGCCCTTGAAATTGCCGTGGCTGAAGTCGCCCTTGCTGCCGTCCGCGCCTTCGAGGACCGCGCCGGCGAAACTCGCCTGCGAGAAGACGCCGCCGGTCAACGTCGCCTTGCTCAGATCGGCCCCGTCGAGCTGTAGCCCGCGCAGCTTCAACGCGGCGAGATCGACCGGTCCGGCAGCGGCGGCTTCGCGCACGAGCACCGCGCGCTCCTCGTCGTCCACCGCCGCGGCAATCCGATCGGCCAGCGCGGTCATGCCGCCTTTTCGGCCAGCAAGGCTTCGATCTGCTCGATGAGATGCGGTAGCTCGACCGGTTTGGTGTGATAGTCGTTGGCGCCGGCTGCCATCGCCTTGTCCCGGTCGCCGACCAGCGCATGCGCGGTCAGCGCGATGATCGGGACCGCCCGGTTCGCGCCGGCAGCCCGGATGCGCCGGGTCGCCTCGAGCCCATCGATCAAGGGCAGGTTGACGTCCATCAGGATCAGGTCGTGAACCCCTTTGCTGCCCTCGTCGACAGCGGCCTGCCCATCGGCCGCCCGTGTCACCTCGAAGCCGCGGCGCGACAGGCGGCGGGACAGCATATCCCAGTTCTCGTCATTATCCTCGACGATCAGAATGCGTGGCATGGCCGTTCTCCTCGCGGGCTCGCCGCACCTCACGTCGGCGGGCAGTCAAGTATCGGCAGCGACTACAGGTTCCGGTCGGGCCGCGGCAACGACGCGATCGGTCACGTGCCGCAGCAGCTCTTCACGGCTCAACGCACCCTTCTGCAGCACGGCCTCGACCTCGCCGCTCAGGCGCTCGCGCTCGTCGGCGCTGAGGTCTTTGGCCGTGAGCACGATGACCGGAATGTCGGCCAAATCGGCTTGATCGCGCAACGCCTGGACAAATTGGAAGCCGTCCATCTCGGGCATCATGAGATCGAGCAGGATCAGGCTGGGCGTGGTGCGCTCGATCGCGGCGAGCGCGTCGGCGCCGTTGCTGGCTTCGAGCACGGCGTGGCCGCGCGCTTCGAGCGCCCGACGCAGCAACTCACGGGTGTCGCCGTCGTCCTCGACGATCAGCACCGGCGCTTCGGGCTGTTTGAGATGACGCGCCAACACCGAATGCAGCCGGTCGCGGTCGATCGGCTTGGTCAGGAAGTCGCTCGCTCCGAGCGCGAAGCCGAGGTTGCGGTCGCCGACCATGGTCAGCATGATCACCGGAATGTCGGCGGTTTCGGGATCGGCCTTGAGCATCGCCAGTACCCGCCAGCCGTCCATCCGCGGCATCATCACATCGAGCGTGATCGCCGCCGGCCGGTGCTGCTTCGCCATCGCCACCCCGGCCTCGCCGTTGGCGGCGATCAGCGCGCGAAAGCCTTCCTTGGTCAGGAAGCGCCGCATCAGGTCGTGGATCACCGGATCGTCGTCGATGACCAGCACCGCCGGCTGCTCGACACTCCCGCCGCCGGATGCCTCGACCATCGCCGCCCCTGCGTCCTCGGCGACGACCCGCGGCAGATGCACGGTAAACGTCGAGCCTTCGCCCGGCACGCTGGTTACGGCAACGTCGCCGTGCATCAGCTGGCACAGCTTGCGGCTCAGCGCGAGGCCGAGCCCGGTGCCGCCGTATTTGCGCGTCGTCGAGACGTCGGCCTGCTCGAACGCCTGGAACAGCTTCGCGATCTGGTCGGCGGTCATGCCGATGCCGGTGTCGCGCACCGCGAATACCAGCTCATGCCCCTCGGCGCGGACGTCGAGCGTCACCTGGCCGGCGGTGGTGAACTTGCTGGCGTTGCTCAGCAGGTTGAGCAGGATCTGGCGGGTCTTGGTCAGGTCCGCATGCATCGTACCGATGTCGTCGGGAATATTCAGCATCAGCACATTGTCGTTGCGCTCGATCATCGGGCGCACGGTGGCGGCGACGTCGGCGAGCATATCGGCGACGACGAAGTCCTCGAGGTACAGCTCCATCTTGCCGGCCTCGATCTTGGCGAGGTCGAGCAGGTCGTTGACCAGCCCGAGCAAGGTCTTGCCGGCACGGTGGATCTTGTCGAGATCGGGCAGCAGCTCGGGAACATCGCGGTCCTCGGCTTCCTCCTGCAGGATCTCGCTATAGCCGATCACCGCGTTCAGCGGCGTCCGCAGTTCGTGGCTCATGTTGGCGAGGAACTGGCTTTTCGCCTCGCTCGCCGCCTCCGCGGCCTCCTTTGCCGCCGCGAGTTCGACCTCGCTCTGCTTGCGCGCGGTGATGTCGATCATGACCCCGACCCAGCGCTCGACCCGGCCGCGGTTGGTGAAGATGCTCGCGCCGGCGACATCGCTGTCGCTGCCCGCGAGCGGCCGCGCGCGGCACGCCAGCCAGCGCGGCGCGCCGTCGACCACGACCTCGACCTCGTCGTCGAAGCCGGTGCCGGCGGCGCGCGCCGCCTCGATGACCGCGACCGCCCGCGTCCGCTCGGCCGGCAACAGATAGGCGAGCAGCATCTCGGCGCTGAGTTTCGCCTCCGGCAGCAGCCCGAACAGCGCGTAGAATTCCGGCGAGCACACCACCCGGTCGTTGCCGAGATCGACGTCGAAGCCGCCGATGCCGCCGGCCGTCTGGATCAGCCGCAGCCGCTCCTCGCTCTCGAGCACGCGCCTGGTGGCGTTCGCCTCGATCGATCCGAGCCGCGCCCGGCTGCGCGACCGGTACGCCGTGCCGAGCGCCGCGGCGGCGACCACGAACAGCAGGAAGCCACCGCATGCCGTCGATACGGTGATGGTGCGCGCCCGCTCCTCGGCCGCGGCTTGCGCGGCGGCGCGCGTCGCGACCAGCCGCTCCTCCTCGGTCTGGATCGACGCCAGCACCCGGCGGTACGCGTTCATCGTGCCGAGCGCCGTCAATTTCGGATGATCGCGCAGTGCAGCGCTGTTGCCGTTCCGCACCAACGCCAGCGAAGCCGTGATCTCGGCATCGCGCTGGCCCAGTAGGCGGCGCAGTTCGGCAAGGTCCCGCTGCTGCCGCGGATCGTCGCTCGTCAGCCGGGTGATCTCGGCGAGCAGCGCCGGTGTCCGCGCCCGCGCCCGCCCGAGCAACGGGGTGTACGCCGGGTCCGCCGGCAGGAAGCCGCGCTGTGCGATCTCCTCGTCCTGCAGCGCAGCCGACAGCCGGTCGCCGGTCTTCAGGACCTGGGTCGTATGTTCGCGCCACGCCGCCGCTCGTCGTTGCTCGACGGCAACCGCCCGGCCATTCTGGAACAGCGCATAGAGCGTGATCGCGACGCCGAGCAGGGCGAGGACGATCCACAGGGCACGGCGGCGCGTCATGTCAGCCCGCCGCCGTGCGCGCGCTCAGACGGTCGACGAACGGCCGCGGATGAAGTGCAGGACGACCATGATCACCGCCAGCACCAGCAGCAGATGGATCAGCCCGCCGGCGACATGGAACACCAGAAAGCCGCCCACCCAGAGCACCAGCAGGACCAGGCCGAGAATAGCGAACATGGCAATGTCTCCCTATGGACGAGCAGCGGCTCGCGTCGTGAAGATTAACGAGGAGGGTGCGGCGATGTTCCGTTGGTGAACCGAAGGGGGCGGCTCAGAACGGCACGTCGTCGTCGAGGTCGTCGCTGAACGCCTTGCCGCCGCCGAACGCCGGCTTCTTCGCCATGCCGCCGGCGCTGCCGCCGCCATAGTCGCGGTCACCATAGTCGTTGCCGCCGCCGCCGGCCCCGCTGCCGGAATTGTCGCCGCGGCTGTCGAGCAGGGTCAGTTCACCGCGGAAGCGCTGCAGGACGACTTCGGTGGTATATTTCTCGGCGCCCGACTGGTCCTGCCATTTGCGGGTTTGCAGCGCGCCCTCGAGGTACACCTGGCTCCCTTTCTTGAGAAAGTCCTTGGCGACCTTCCCGAGGTTCTCGTTGAAGATCACGACGTTGTGCCACTCGGTCTTTTCCTTGCGCTCGCCGGTCTGCTTGTCCTTCCAGTTTTCCGACGTCGCGACGCTGAACTTCACCACCGAGCCGCCGTTGGCGAAGCTCGCCTGCTCGGGGTCCTTGCCGAGCCTGCCGACGAGGATGACTTTGTTGACGCCTGCCATGTGTGGCCCTTTTCCCGCTGCGCGATTCGTTTGCCTTCCATAGCACCCGGCGCGCCGGATGGAGAAGCGCCCGGACGACGGCGCGCGGGCTCCGCCCGCGGTACGACGAGCGGCGGAAAGTTCCTCAAAGGTTCCTCACTCGAATGTGGAAAACCTAATGTTCAGAACGGCTTGAGCGTCGGCAGAATTTGCCGCTCCGGCGACCCGGGACGTCGGCGCGCGAGAGACCGACGAAGGCAATGCCCCGCTTTGGCGACTCTTTGGCGACACCCAGAACATGCCGGGTGAAGATCCGGTAAGGCCAAGGTGAGGCTAAGGTGTCGGTCAGAAGAATTCGTAACGCCTGCAAGTCCGTTTCCGTGGTCAGGTGGAACTGCACCCAGTGTGAGCGGGGTGGTGCCGAGTACATAACCCCAACGGTTATAAGTGTCAACGCTATTCGCAATCGAGCCCCTGTCGACCGGCCGCGCCCGTAGCCGCGCGTCAGCGCCCCTCCGTCGCCAAGGAGCAGCCCCGAAAGCTGCGCTATGTCCGTGCTGCCGCTACAGCCACAGACTAGCGATCCTCGATCCGGAATAGCGCTTCAACGCTCTGGCCCAAGGTGCGGGCGAGCTTCAGCGCAAGCAAGGTGGAGGGGATGAACACGCCGTTCTCGACCGTATTGACCGTCTTTCGGCTGACCCCGACGTGTTCGGCCAGTTCGGCTTGGGTCAGCGACAGTCGAGTGCGCTCTTCCTTCAAGGAATTGACCAGACGCTCAGCCACGGGCCGCACGACGTTCGAGCGTCGCGAATGAAATCAAGGCCGCCGCCAGCCCGGCGCTGGTGATGATCTGCGCTGTTGCCATCGGCGCCAGGGGCAAGAATGTGGTAACTACCGCGATCATGATCGAGGAGACGATCGTTGCCCAGAAACCCGCGGCGAAACTCATCAGCCGATGCTGCCGGACGCCTTCGTCGTTCAGCAGCGACTTGACGACCCGACTGCGATTGAGCGCCGTTCCTGCCGGCGTGAGGTGAAGCGCGACACCAACACAAGCCAACACCCAAAATGCCGAATGGCTGCCGCTGACATGCGCGGGGATGCCTACTGCGGCGCTGATGAGCAGCGCTGCAGCGAGCAGGTAGAACAACAGCGCGCGTCTTCCCGAGATCCACTCCGCCTTCGCCGTCTCGTTCTGCATGACCTATCCTCCGTAACCCCTAGGTGACACGTAACCTATGAGTTACAGACGCGCAATAGAGCAGTTTCAACACCGTCTGTCGCTCGGAGCGGCCAAACCGCGCTTCACCCGACCGCGGCACCCCGCGCCCCCAGCTACGCCAGCGCCCGCGCCACCCAGTACGTCACCCCCGCTGCGACATATGCCGCCGCGAACAGATAGCCGAACATGAACGCCGGCCACTTCCAGCCGCCGGTCTCGCGCCGCGTCACCGCCAGCGTCGAGATACACTGCGGCGCGAATACGTACCACGCGAGGAACGCCAGCGCGGTCGGCAGGCTCCAGCTGGCGCGCAGCCGCTCGACGAGCGGCTCGGTGTGCTCCTTGGTCGTCCCCTGCAGCGAGTAGACGGTGGCGAGCGCGCTGACCGCGACTTCGCGCGCTGCCATGCCGGGGACCAATGCCAGCGCGATCTCGC
Organism: Sphingomonadaceae bacterium; assembly: GCA_031421275.1. Taxonomy (GTDB): domain Bacteria; phylum Pseudomonadota; class Alphaproteobacteria; order Sphingomonadales; family Sphingomonadaceae; genus Polymorphobacter_B. Next base: position 4,023 of record JANOOK010000041.1, on the reverse strand, counting down.
GGTTGAAGCCGATGGGTGCGAACACCGGCTCGAGCGCCCCGCCGATGCGTCCGGCGACCGAATATTCGAGTGCGCTGCCGGTGTAGCCGGCAGGCGGCTTGGGCCAGGTCGCCAGCGCCCACAGCAGCACCGTCGACAGCAGGATGATGCTGCCGGCGCGGCCGAGGAAAGCGGCGGCGCGCTGGTACAGCCCGATGCCGATGTCGCGTACCGCCGGCCATTGATACTTGGGCATTTCCATCAGGAATGTCGGCGCGGGACCCTTGGTGACGGTGCGGCGCAGCGCCCAGGCGGCGAGCAGCGCCCCGAGCACGCCGACGATATACAGCCCGAACAGCACCAGCCCCTGCAGCCCGACGAGGCCGCCGACGCTGCGGTTCGGGATGAACGCGGCGATGACGATCGCGTACACCGGCAGCCGTGCCGAGCAGGTCATCAGCGGCGCGATCAGGATCGTCGTCAGCCGGTCGCGCGGCTCGGCGATGGTGCGCGTCGCCATGATGCCGGGGATGGCGCAGGCGAAGCTCGAGATCAGCGGGATGAAGGCGCGGCCGTTCAGCCCGACGCCCGCCATCAGCCGGTCCATCAGGAATGCCGCGCGGGTCATATAGCCCGACTGTTCGAGGCACAGGATGAAGAAGAACAGGATGAGGATCTGCGGCAGGAACACGACCACCGCGCCGACGCCGCCGAGCACGCCGTCGACGAGCAGCGACCGCAGCGCGCCGTCGGGCAGCGTCGCGGTGACGCCCGCCTGCAGCCATGTCACCGCGCCCGCCAGCCAGCCCATCGGCGCTTCGGCGAAGGTGAAGACGCCCTGGAACATGACGAAGATCAGCGCCGCGAGCAGCAGCGGGCCAATGATGGGATGCAGCGCGATTCGGTCGAGCCGCTGCGTCCAGCGCTTGGTCTGGCCGCGCTGGTGGACGACCGCCCCGGCGATGGCGCGCGCCTCGCGCTGCAGCACGGTGATGTCGGCGGGGGCTGGTGCTTGATCCACGACAGGGAGGGCAGGGCGGTCGCGTAGCAGCGGGGCGAGCGCGTCGGCCAGCTCGCCCAGCCCGCGCTTGCGCACCGCCACCGTCGGCACCACCGGCATGCCGAGGATGCTCGCCAGCCGGGCGACGTCGATATCGGTGCCGTCGCGCTCGGCCATGTCGGCCATGTTGAGCGCTACCACCATCGGCAGCCGCAGCGCCCGCAGCTCGAGCACGAAGCGCAGATGGTTGCGCAGGTTGGTCGCGTCGACGACCGCGACGATCGCATCGGGGCGGCGTTCGCCCGCGGCGTCGCCCATGACGACGGCGCGGGTCACCGCCTCGTCGGGCGAGCGCGGCGACAGGCTGTAGGTGCCCGGCAGGTCGATCAGCTCGATACTGCGCCCATCGGGCAGCGCCAGCCGCCCGGCCTTGCGCTCGACGGTGACGCCCGGATAATTGCCGACCTTCTGCCGCGAGCCCGTCAGCGCGTTGAACAGGCTGGTCTTGCCGGCATTGGGATTGCCGACGAGCGCGACGACCGGGCTGAGCAGCGGCGCGTTCATTCGGCGGCGGCGCGGTAGTGCAGGATCACCGGTTCGACGACGATCATCGCCGCCAGCCGCTGGCGGAGCGCCACGACCATGCCGCCGACGCGCAGCGCCAGCGGGTCGCCGCCGAGCGGGGCGCGGTGCAGCAACTCGACCTCGACCCCGTCGTCGAAGCCCATCTCGTGGAGCTGGCGCGCGACCTGCGGATCGCAGCCGTCCCGGTCGACGCTGACGATCGTCGCGACCTCGCCGGGGCGCATCGCAGCGATTGAACAACCGGTTGTCATCATCGCTATATACGGCCGCCGAATTGCAATTGCGAACGATTATCAGCAGCACGCGACCGCCAGGCTGTCCGGGCCGATTTACCGCTCGTCGAAGTCGGCCGCGCGGTCGCCGAGCAGGAACCGCGGCCCGGCACCGGCCCGGCGCGCCCGGTCGGCGGGATTGTACAGCGCGCAAGCGTCGAGCGACAGGCAGCCGCAGCCGATGCAGCCGTCGAGCCGGTCGCGGGTGTGTTCGAGCATGGCGATCCTGGCGTCGAGCCGGTGCCGGATGCGGGTGCTCATCGCCTGCCAGTCGGCCGGCGTCGGGGCGCGGCCGTACGGCAGCTGCGCCAGCTCGGCGTCGATCTCGGCGAGCGTCAGCCCGAGCCGCTGGGCGATCAGCGCAAACGACAGCCGGCGAATGTCGGCGCGCAGGAACCGGCGCTGATTGCCCGCCGTCCGCACCGCGCTGAGCAGCCCGCGCGCCTCGTAGAAGCGGATCGCCGACACCGACAGCCCGGTCCGGGCGGCGAGTTCGCCGATGGTCAGCAGCGGCATTGCGGGCTCCCGAATATAGCTTGACCTCACCTTAGCTTGAGGTCGTACGACGCGCAACCGCACCGGAACGAGCCTGTGCTGTGGCAAGGATACCGCGATGACCGCGCTCCGTATCGAACATCTCAACCTGACCGTCCGCGACCCGGCGCGCGCGGCCGATCTGATGGTCCGGCTGTTCGGCTGGCACATTCGCTGGCAAGGTCCGGCGAGCAACGGCGGGCACACGGTCCTTGTCGGCGACGACCGGCAATATCTGGCGCTCTACACCGGCACCGCCGCCACCACCGCCGCGACCTTCGCCAAGGGCCAGCCGTTCAACCATATCGGCATCGCCGTCGACGACCTCGCCGCGACCGAAGCGCGGGTGGCGGCCGCCGGGCTGCAACCGTTCGGGCACGGCGACTATGCGCCGGGGCGGCGGTTCTACTTCCTCGATCACGACGGGATCGAGTTCGAGGTGGTGTCGTACGGGTGAGGGGCGGTGAGCGCGAACCGAACCAGCCGCAGCAGCACCCGCAATCCAACGCTAAGCTGCGTAAGCTCACTTTCCCGCGCTCGGTATCGGCCCCGTTCGCCGTGCAGCACGCGCCGGTGCCGCCGAACCTTGCGGCCCTCGACGCAGGCCAGCAGCTGCATCGCCGCCGCCCAGCCATCCGCCCGCGGACGCACGGGAACGGGCAGCGTCGCGATCTCGCCGATCAGCGCATGCACGTCGCGGACGGTGTCGGCGTCGGCGGGGCGGTTCGAGTCCCAGTCGCGCAGTTCGTCGTCGAGGCGGAGCGGGGTCGGATGACGATCGGCCATGGCTGAACCTCGGGCTGAAGTGCGCGGGTTGAGGGATGGCATGAAAGGGCGGGTGTAGGACAGCGAATTTAACCGGAGTGGCGCAGCTCGCCTCTTCCTGCTCCCCCGCCCACTTGGGGAGGGGGCCGGTGGGAGGGCACGCCCGAGTATCCCCCGACGAAGTGCCCTCCCCCAACCCCCTCCCCAAGAGGAGAGGGGGCTAGAAAGAAAGACAGCGCCGCCGATCCTCCCCGGCTTCGGGTCGGGGGATCGCGCGCCCCCTTCGGCACCGTGGTGGAGGGCGGAACGACCGGGCTCACTTCAACCGTGGGCAAGCAAAGGCCAACCTGAATCGCCACCCCTCTGCCTCTCTGAAGCAACGCGGCCCCCCTCCCCGAAGCCGGGGGCCGGATCGAGCACACAATTAGCTTCTGCTGTTGATGGCGGTGGCACCGGGACACGAACGCGGCTACGATCCGACGGTGACCCAAGCAGACCATTTCATCGGTGTCGACTTCAAACGATTCAAAGCGTTCGAAGCGTTCTCAATTGAGCTTCGCTCCTTCAATGTTCTGGTAGGACCTAACAATGCAGGTAAGTCTACCATCCTAGCCGCTTTCAGGATTCTTGCCGCCGCGCTTCGGAAGGCGCAAAGCCGCAAAGCCGAACTGGTCCAAGGTCCGAATGGGATCGCCTACGGTCACAAAATTGATCTCGCAGCAATTTCTGTAGCTGAAGAAAACTTGTTTTATAATTACAACGACGACGAACCAGCGTCGATACGCTTCCGATTAGCTTCGAAAAATACGTTAACACTTTATTTTCCCGAACGACAGGTTTGCTATCTTGTGCCGCATGCTCAGGGCCGGACCTGCTCGTCTCCGACTA
>JANOOK010000040.1:0-1566 GCA_031421275.1 Sphingomonadaceae bacterium | reverse complement strand
GCGCGAGGTGTTCGAGTCGCCGAGCGAGAGGCCCGGCGTCACGAACTGCAGGTCAGTCGCGGCGTTCAGATTGAGCCGCTCGAGCCGGTCCCCCGACGTTGCGACGACGGACACCGGCACGTCGATCAGCCGCTCGGTCCGGCGCTGCGCAGTGACCACGATTTCACCGACGGCAGGTTCCGCATCGATGCGCGTCGCAACACCGAGAGTGCCTGGCGTCGCCTGCTGCGCGACGGCGGCGGTGCTGCCGGCAAGCGCCACCGCACTTGCCGAAATCATCATCGCAACGCGCATGGCCGATCTCCCCTAGCGGCGTGCGTCTCATAATCGGACGCATCGTCGCTCAAACGCTAGCAGCACTCAGGAGGATTTGGCAACAGTATTTGACCGAAAGGTCAGATTAAGCGTGGTCTCGACCATCGCGGCGAGAAAGGCCGGGTCGTCGACAGGCTGGCCGAACGCCTGGGTCCACATCGCCGCCTGTGCGACGAAGACGTTGATCGTGCTGGTCAACATGCCGTGAATATGGATGGGGTCGCCGGGCGGCAGGCTGCCCTGGTGTTGGCAGGCGCGAATGATGCGGTCGGTGATCCGGACATGCGCGCCGAAGTGCTTTTCGACCAGCCACGTGCTCCGCCACGACGGCGATGCACCCTCGATAAAGGGAATGCGGACGTAGGCCGGCCAGCGCAGCGCCGCCTCGATGAACAACGTCAACGCCGCCTGCAGCAGCGCGCGCGAGGGGCGCATGGCCGTCGGCCACCTCTCGGCATAGAAGGCGTCGACGCCGAACCAGAGTTCGTCGACGGTGGCGCGCCAGAGCGCGTCCTTGTCCGGGAAATAGTAGAGTATCGCCGCCTTGCTGACCTGCGCCTGTGCCGCGACATCGGCGATCGAGACACCGGCATAGCCGCGTTCGGCGAACAGGTTGGTCGCTGCCTCCATGACCGATGCGCGGGCCTTGCGGCCCCGGGCGTTCGGCAGTCGATGGACAGGCGTCACCAGCATGGTCATCAGCGGTCATTATCATCCGCCTTGTTCCGGGTCACGATGTGCAAACGCATTGCCAAGCCCGTCGCAAGCCGATAGCTTGCCGTTAACTTGACCGAGCGGTCAGACTTGGGAGGCCGGTGATGATCGGGGTTGCGCAACGCCGCGGCTGGGACGACGACGGATTCTTCCTGATCCGCGGCTTTGCCGATCCCGAGGTCGGACAGGTCATGGCCGCCGAGACGATCGAGCAGATCCGCGCCGAGCCGCCGCAGGCCCATCCCGGCGAGCCCGCCTACGCCGCCGGGCACCTGTTCATCCAGCCGGAGGCGAAGCGGGTCGACGGCGCGGTCCACCCCGAGGATCATGTCGCCAAGGTCTTCAACACGCACCTCGACGGAGGCGCACGGGCGTTCGCCACGTCGACGCTGTGCGGCGACCTCGTTTGCGAATTGCTCGACGCGCCGGTCGACGTCTTTCAGTCGATGTTTATCCTGAAAAACCCTGGTGCATGGGGTCAACCGTGGCATCAGGACAGCTATTACTTCAACTTCGACCGGCAGCCGCAGGTCGGGT
>JANOOK010000039.1:0-21984 GCA_031421275.1 Sphingomonadaceae bacterium | reverse complement strand
CGCCGTAATGCGCGCCCTCGTCGCGCGCCGCCGCGTCGCTCGCGGCGCGCGCCTGCGGCAGCACCCAATCGGCGAAATACGATCCGGCGGGAACCGCGCTGCGGCCCGGCCGGTAGCGCGCCGGCACCGCCGCATCGGCGCGCGCCCGGCTGATCTGCCCGGTATCGACCATCGCATCGAGCACGAGATCGGCACGGTCGCGCGCCTCGTCGAGGTGGCGGCTCGGGGCCAGCCGCGACGGGGCCTGCACCAGCCCCGCCAGCAGCGCCGCCTCGCCCAGGGTCAGCGCGCGCGGGTCCTTGTCGAAGTAAGTCCGCGCCGCCGCACGGAGCCCGTAAGCCCCATCGCCGTAATAGACGCTCGACAGATAGCGCGACAGGATCTCGTCCTTCGACAGCCGCGCTTCGAGCCAGAAGGCGATGATGACCTCCTGCAGCTTGCGCTTGATCGTGCGGTCGCCGGTCAGGAAACTGGTCTTGGCCAGCTGCTGCGTCAGCGTCGAACCGCCCTGCACCGGCCCGCCGCGGACGTCGGACCACAGCGCGCGGGCGATGCCGCGCGGGTCGATGCCCCAGTGCGAGTAGAAGCGCCGATCCTCGATCGCGATCAGTGCCGCCGGTACGTACTTGGGCAGTTCGGCGATCGACACCGGAGCCTCCTTATAGTCGCCGCGCCGCGCGATCGCATGCCCGTCGGCCGCCAGCAGCACCAGCGCCGGCTCGCGCCGCGGTTCGAGCGCCCGGCCGAGCGGGGCGGTGATGAGGAGCCAGCCGAGTGTGATCGCGACGATAAGCGCGACGACGCCGAGGATGCCGCGCCAGTGGCGGCGGACGAAGCCGCGCCGCCGACGCTGATCGGGCGGGGTCGGGATGACGAGGTCGTCGGGGAGGGCGGTGCGGAACATTAAACCATGCGGTAACGACCGCTGCCCTTCGTTCTGCTCCCCTCCCCTTCAGGGGAGGGGCCGGGGGTGGGGCCGCCGGGCGAGACACTGCAGTCTCCCGCACAAAGCCCCCACCCCCCGACCCCCTCCCCTGAAGGGGAGGGGGAGCAGGAAGCAGCAGAACTCGACGTTGAGGAGAGCGCCGACCACATGAGATAACCCTAGTCGCCGTGCAAAAACATGCCGCTATAGAACGCTAATACAGTTAGCATGCTCGCGACTAGGCTTGCAAATACGAATGCTCGCCAGCTCACGCCCGCTCCCGCGTCGCCGTGAACCGCAGCTTGCCCTCGCGCTGCTGCGTGTAGTTCAGCTCCCACTGGTCGCGTGCCATGAACACCGGCGCGCCGTCGCGGTCCTCCGCCATCGCGCCGCGGTGGTTGTCGATGAAGGTCTTGAGGTCGACCGGATTGTCGGCGGCGATCCAGCGCGCGGTGTCGTACGGCGACGGCTCGAGCCCGGCGGCGACGTTATACTCCGCGCCCAGCCGCGAGATCAGCACGTCGAGTTGGAGCTGCCCGACGACGCCGATGATCCAGCCCGCGCCGATCAGCGGCTTGAACAGCTGCGTCACGCCCTCCTCGGCCATGTCGGTCAGCGCGCTGCGTAGTTGCTTCGCCTTGGTCGGATCGCCGAGCTTGACGCGGCGCAGGATTTCCGGCGCGAAATTGGGGATGCCGGTGAAGCTGAGTTGTTCGCCCTCGGTCAGCGTGTCGCCGACGCGCAGCACGCCGTGGTTGGGAATGCCGATGATGTCGCCGGGATACGCCTCGTCGGCGATCTCGCGGTCTGCTGCGAAGAAGAAAATCGGGGAGTTGATCGCGATCGACTTGGCCGTCGCGACCTGTTTCAGCTTCATGCCGCGGCGAAAGCGCCCTGAGCAGACGCGCAGAAAGGCGATGCGGTCACGGTGCTGCGGGTTCATGTTGGCCTGCACCTTGAAGACGAAGCCGGTGACCGCGGGCTCGTCGGGCGTCACGTCGCGCGGGGTCGCCGGCTGTGTGCGCGGCGGCGGCGCGTATGCGGCGAGAGCGTCGATCAGCGCCTCGACGCCGAAGTCCTTCAGCGCCGAGCCGAACAGCACCGGGGTCAGCGCGCCCTTGCGATACAGATCGATATCGAGCGTCGCATAGCCGCCGAGCGCCAGTTCGGCCTGCGCCTGCAGCTGCGCGAGTTCGTCGGGGGGCATGTACTTGGCCAGCTTCGGGTCGTCGAGCCCGGTCATCTGGACTGACGTGCCCGCGGTCTTGCTGTCGCCGACCGGCGGCGTGAAGCGCTGGTTCCGCAGGTCCCACAGCCCGCGGAACTGGCCGCCTTGCCCCGCCGGCCAGTTCAGCGGCGCGACGTCGAGCGCCAGCACGTCGGCGATCTCGTCCAACAGCTCGAACGGGTCGCGACCTTCGCGGTCGACCTTGTTGATGAATGTCAGGATCGGCACGTCGCGCAGGCGGCAGACTTCGAACAGCTTGCGCGTCTGCGCTTCGATACCCCGCGCCGCATCTATCACCATCACCGCGCTGTCGACCGCGGTCAGCGTTCGATAGGTGTCTTCCGAGAAGTCCTCATGCCCCGGCGTGTCGAGCAGGTTGTAAGTGATCCCGGCGCGCTCGAAAGTCATCACGCTCGACGTCACGCTGATGCCGCGCTGCTGCTCGATCTTCATCCAGTCCGAGCGCGCGCGGCGGTTGTTGCCGCGCGCCCGCACCTCGCCCGCCAAATGGATCGCGCCGCCGAACAGCAGGAGCTTCTCGGTCAGCGTGGTCTTGCCGGCGTCGGGGTGCGAGATGATCGCGAAGGTGCGGCGGGGGTTCGGGGTGTCGGCCATGGCGGGCTGTTTAGCGGTCAACGCCGGCAGATACCACTTTCCAGCGAGTCTCCGGCTTGATACACTGTATCCATGAGGAACCCGGCGTGGATTCAACTGGTTATCGCGGCCGTGCTGGCGGTGGGCGGACCAGCGCTGGAAGCCCCCGCCGCGTCGCAAGGGCTGTATATGCAGCCGAAATACGCCGCGATCCTGCTCGACGCCGCGTCGGGCGAAATCCTGTACGCGCGGCAGGCCGATGCGCTGCGTTATCCGGCGTCGATCACCAAGGTGCTGACGCTGTATATCGCCTTCGAGGCGATCGCCCGCGGGCAGCTGAAGCTCGACGAGCCGATCTTCATCTCGAAGTTCGCTGCCGCACAGCATCCGTCGAAGCTCGGCCTCAAGGCCGGGTCGCAGATCCGGGTGCACGACGCGATCAACGTCATCGCGACGCGCTCGGCGAACGATATCGCCGTCGCGCTCGCCGAAGCGCTCAGCGGCAGCGAAGCGGCGTTCGCCGAGCGCATGACGTTGACGGCGAAGCGCCTCGGCATGACATCGAGCCTGTTCGTCAATGCCACAGGGCTGCCGGCGGCGCGCCAGCTGACGACGGCGCGCGATATCGCGACGCTGAGCCGGGCGGTGGTCCGCGACTACCCCGAATTCTACAAGGTCTTCAGCCAGGTCGCGGTCGACTATGAAGGCCAGTCGATCGCCAACCACAACCATCTGCTGTCGACACTGCCCGGCGTCGACGGGATCAAGACCGGCTTCACCAACGCCGCCGGGTTCACATTGGCCGCCAGCGCCGCGCACGACGGCGTCCGGCTGATCGCCGTCGTGCTCGGCAGCCCGACGCGGCTGGCGCGCGACGCCAATGTGACGACCTTGCTCGAAACCGGCTTCGACGTGCTGAAGCAGCGCTTGCGGGGCGACACCCACGGCGACGGCCCGACGGTGGCGGCGTACCTCGCCGAACCCGACGACCTGTCCGACCATGAGCTGCAGACGCTGGTCGAGACCGATGTGACTGCCGGCGACGACACCCAGCTGGCGCTGCTCAAGCCGCCCGCCCCGCCGCGCCCGCGGCGTAATTGGTGAGTGCTGGCCCGGTCACCAGGGCAAAATGAGCGACCGCCGCTGGATCAGCTCGGGATCGATCTACGAAGAGCCCGTCGGGTACGCCCGCGCGGTGGTCGACGGCGACTGGGTCTTCGTCTCGGGCACGACCGGCGTCGATCCGCTAACGCAGGCGATCGCTCCCGATGTCGAGACGCAGTGCGCGCAGGCGCTGGCGATCATCGCGAGCGCGCTCGCCGAGGCGGGATCGAGCTGCGACGATGTCGTGCGGGTGCGCTATATCCTGCCCGATGCCGCCGAGTTCGAGCCGTGCTGGCCGCAGCTGCGTGCGGCGTTCGGCAAGGCGCGCCCGGCGGCGACGATGATCGTTGCTGGACTGATCGATCCGGCGCTGCGGATCGAAATCGAGGTTACCGCGCGGCGGGCAGCAGCCGATAGAATTTGAGCGCCGGGTTGCCGCGATGCGCCACCGGCTGCAGCCACGCGAAGCTCGCGCCGCGGGCGAGTTCGGCGACCAGGCCATGCGGCGCCTCGCGGGCAAGGAACACAGCCTCGGCATTGGTCGTGCAATCGGCGAGATACCGGACATCGCGGGCCGCGAGCCGCTGTCGGGCGACGGCCGGATCGGCCATCCACGTCTCGAAGGCGAAGCGGTTGCCGGCGAAGCCGCGGTGGATACCCGACGCAATCACGCTGTGCGGTGTCCAGACGAGAAAGGTTCCCGACAGGTCGATCTGGGTCAACACCAGCCCGGGCGCGAGCCTCGCGATGTCGATATAGTCGACCGAGTTCGCACATTGGGCGTCGGCGACTACTGCCCGAGGACGCGACTTGGGTATGTAGCCATCGACGAGCAGCAAGGCCGCGCTCGCCACGAAAGCCCCGCCTGCCGCAGCCAGCGAGCGGCGGGTCAGCTGCACCACCAGCGCCGCAGCGAGCGGTAGCGCTATCGCCGCTGCAGGTGCGATCGAGCGGAACTGCCACCCGGTCAGGGCCAGCGCGACCGCCGCCAGCGTCGTCAGCAGCGCATAGCGGTCGCGCGCCGCCCCGGTCGCGCGCCACGTCAGCCAGATTCCTGCGGGCAGCATGGCCGTGTTGAACGCCATGCGCGCTGCCGCGGTCAGCGGCGAACCCTTCCAATCCTCCAATACGGTGCGCGTTTCGGCGATATTGGCGATCCACAGCCGCTCGAGCAGCGGCCCGACCATATGATAGGGCTTGTCGATCACCTCGGGGAACATCGTCAAAATGATGGTGCCGCCGAGCGCCCCGATGCCAGCCGCCAGCGCCAGCCGCTGCGGCCAGTCCCAGCGCGCCGGGGCCCGCGCCGCCGCCAGCGCGAGCGCCCCGCCCAGCATGACGGCTGCGACAACATGCCCGCGGCCGATCGCATCGCCCTTGGCCAGCGCCCAGTCGCCAACCGGCACCGTCGCTGCGAAGATCGCCGGCACCAGCATCGCGAGCCCGCCGAAGAATGCCACGCTGACGCGTTGCACGGCGAAGCCGCGGCGCGCCCAGCGCAGCACCGCCCACAGCGCAACCGCGACCAAGTACGGCGCGGTCTCCATGCCGGTGCCGAGTGCCAGCGCCACCGCCAGCGCCGCCAGCAGCCCGTGCCGCCGCCGCTCGCCGGCGACCAGCGCCGCCACCGTGCCGAGCACCATGACGATCTGCAGGCCGTGATGGTCGATCCGGCCGGGAATGAACTCCCAATCGAATTTGCTCGAGCAGAGCGCCAGGAATATCGACGGAAACCGCGCTGCCGGCCCGGCCAGACCCGCCGCGATCCTGACCATCAGCCCGATGGCGGCAATCAGCAGGAGCAGCGGCATCAGCATCACCGCCAGCCGCTCGGCGAGCGCGCCGCCGGCGAACGGCGTCAGCGCCGTCGTCGCCAGTCCGACGGGCAGGTCGGCGAGCCGCGACCAGTGCGTATGCAGCCCGTGCGGCGGGTCGACCCGGTACTGCGTCACGTCCCACCACGACTGGCCACCGAGCCAATCGCGGATCTGCGCCAGCCGCATGTAGTTATCGGGGTCGTCGAGGCGGTACAGCCATGCCGCATGCTGGCCGTGCACCAGCAGACTGCCGGTCTTGAGCAGCGCGAACGCCAGCACCATCGTCCAGCTGCCGGCAAGCAGCCACCGCAGCATCGCCGTGCGCGGCTGTGGCAGCCTCATGTGATCATCGGTGTCGAGCCCCGATGTCGCTTCGATCATCGAACCCCCAACCGGTGCTGATATCTGCCTGCATAGACGCGGTCCCGACGACGGCCAAGCGGCCTTGTCCGCAACCGCTTGGCGCATCGGCTGCGGCTTGCCATATAGCGCCAATGCCCGTGCGCTCGCCCTGTATAAACGTCTGCGATCTCGACCGGCACCGCGTCTGCAAGGGGTGTGGGCGGACGGTCGACGAGATCGCGCACTGGCCGACGGCGAGCGAGACCGAGCGCGTCGCGATCGTCGCCGCACTGCCGGCGCGCATGGCGCAGCAGCGGCGCTGGTGGCGGCGATGAAGCTCAGCGTCCTCGATCAGACGCCGATCGCGGCGGGCAGCAGTGCGGCGCAGGCGCTGGCCAACACGCTCGACCTCGCGCGGTTGGCGGACCGCCTCGGCTATCACCGTTTCTGGCTCGCCGAACATCACGCCTCGGCGGCGCTCGCGGGGTCGGCCCCCGAGGTGCTGCTCGCCGCCGTCGGTGCCGCGACGGCGCGCATCCGCATCGGCAGCGGCGGCATCATGCTACCGCATTACAGCCCCTTCAAGGTCGCCGAGAGCTTCAGCCTGCTCGCGGGGCTTTACCCCGGACGTGTCGACCTCGGGCTCGGGCGTGCGCCCGGTAGCGACCAGCGCACCGCCGTCGCCCTGCAGCGCGACCGCCGCGAGCTGGCTCCGCAAGACTTCCCGGCGCAGTTGGCCGAGCTGCTGGCGTATCTCGACGACAGCTTCGAGGCGGCGCACCCGTTCGCGGCGCTGGCGAAGACCTTGCCCGGCGCGCCCGAATGCTCGGAACCGTGGCTGCTCGGTTCGTCGCCCGACAGCGCCGCATGGGCGGCCGCGAGCGGACTGCCATATTGTTTCGCCGACTTCATCAACAGCCGCGGTGCCGACGTCGCGGCGCAGTACCGGGTTCAGTTCCTTCCGTCGGCGCGGCTGGCGCAGCCGTATACGATGGTGGCGCTGTGGACCGTCTGCGCCGACACCGATGCCGAGGCCGAGCGGCTGGCGAGCAGCGCCCGGATGATGTTCGCGCATCTGCTCGTCGGCAAGTCGATCGCGGTGCCGCCGCCCGAACAGGCGACCGCGTGGCTTACCGCCAACGCCGCCGCATTGCCGCCGCGCGCCGGCCGCCGGGTCATCGCCGGTAGCCCCGACACCGTGCGGCGTGGCATCGAGGCGGCGGCTCGTGAGTATGCGGCCGATGAGGCGATGATGGTGAATATCATGTACGACCATGCCGCGCGGCGGCGCAGCTATGAGCTGGTGGCGGAGGCTTTCACGCCGGTGACGGCCGAATATGTGGCACCGCGACAAGCGCTGGGCCGGTGACAAACGCGGCCGGTGCCGGTAGACTTATGATCATCGATGACGAGGGACGGCCATCATGAACATTCAGACGACGATCGACATGAGCAGTGCAGCACCGGCGGCACCGCGCTGGCCGCGGCTTGACTGGCAGGACCCGCTGCTGCTCGACAGCCTGCTGACCGACGAGGAGCGCATGATCCGAGATTCGGCGCGCGCGTTCGCCGACGAGCACCTCGCGCCGGCGGTGCGCGCGGCGAACCGCAACGAGAGCTACGACCACGAGTTGATGAAGAAATTCGGCCGCTACGGGCTGCTCGGCCCGACGATCGAGGGCTATGGCTGCCCCGGCGTCAGCTATGTCGCCTACGGGCTGATCGCGCGCGAGATCGAGCGGGTCGACTCGGCGTACCGTTCGGCGATGTCGGTGCAGTCGAGCCTCGTCATGTATCCGATCCACGCCTACGGCACCGAGGCGCAGCGCGAGAAGTATTTGCCCGGGCTGGCGTCGGGCGAACTGATCGGCGCGTTCGGGTTGACCGAGCCCGATGCGGGTTCGGACCCCGGCAGCATGACGACGCGGGCCCGCACGTCGGCTGGCGGCTATGTCCTCAATGGTGCCAAGATGTGGATCACCAGCGCGCCGGTCGCCGACGTCTTCGTCGTCTGGGCGAAGTGCGACGACGACGTCATCCGCGGCTTCATCGTCGAGCGTGGCGACGCCGGGCTGTCGACTCCGAAGATCGCGGGCAAATTCTCGCTGCGCGCCTGGGTGACCGGCGAGATCGTGCTCGCCGATGTGCATATCCCCGCCGACCGCATGCTGCCCGGCGTCACCGGACTGGCAGGGCCGTTCGGCTGCCTGAATAACGCGCGCTACGGCATCGCGTGGGGCGCGATGGGCGCGGCCGAGTTCTGCTGGCACGCGGCGCGGCAGTACACGCTCGACCGCAAGCAGTTCGGCCGCCCATTGGCGCAGACGCAGCTGGTGCAGAAGAAGCTCGCCGACATGCAGACCGAGATCACGCTCGGGCTGAACGCGGCGCTCACCGCCGGCCGCCTGCTCGACGAACACCGGCTCGCGCCCGAGGCGATCAGCCTGATCAAGCGCAACAACTGCGGCAAGGCGCTCGAGATCGCGCGGATGTCGCGCGACATGCACGGCGGCAACGGCATCTCGGACGAATATGGTGTCATCCGGCATGTGATGAACCTCGAGGCGGTCAACACCTACGAGGGCACGCACGATGTCCACGCGCTGATCTTGGGCCGCGCGCAGACGGGGTTGCAGGCGTTCTTCTAAGCGTCTGCCGCGTTCGTTCGCTTCAGCTGCGATAATCGCCGTTGATCGAGACATAGCCGTGGGTGAGATCGCAGGTCCAGACCCGCGCGCGGCCGGGGCCGAGCCCGATGTCGACGGAAATTTCGATGTCGGTGCCGGCAAGATGGGCGGCGACCGGGGCCTCGTCATAGCCGTCGACCACCGATCCATGCTCGGCGACCAGCGTCGTGCCGAAGCGGATGCCGAGCCGGTCGCGGTCGGCAGCTTCGCCGGCCTTGCCGACCGCCATGACGATGCGTCCCCAATTTGCATCGCCGCCGGCGACCGCGGTCTTGACCAGCGGCGAGTTGGCGATGCTGAACGCGATGGCGCGCGCCGCGGTGTCGGTCTCGGCTCCGCCGACGTCGACGGTGATGAACTTGCTCGCGCCCTCGCCGTCGCGCACCACCAGCTGCGCGAGGTCGCGGCATAATGCGGTGAGCGCTGTCGCGATGGCGTCGGCGCCGGCGTCGGTCTCGTCGGTCAGTCGCGGATTAGCCGCCGAGGCGGTGGCGAACGCCAGCACCGTGTCCGACGTCGAGGTGTCGCTGTCGACGGTGATGCAGTTGAACGTCGCCGCCGCCGCGCGCCGCAGCATCGCCTGTAGCAAAGGTGCCGCGATCGCGGCATCGGTGAAGACGAAACCGAGCATCGTCGCGAGATCGGGCGCGATCATCCCCGAGCCCTTGACGATGCCGACGAGCGTCACGCGCACGCCGCCGACGACTGCCATCTGTATCGCGGCTTTGGGGAAGGTGTCGGTCGTCCCGATCGCGTCGGTGGCGTCCTGCCAGCTGCACGCGGGTGCGGCGAAAGCTGCCGACAGTCCAGCCTTGGCCTTGTCGAGCGGCAGTGGTACCCCGATCACGCCGGTCGAGGCGACGAACACCTCCGGCGCGGTGCAGCCGAGGTACTCGCTCGCGGCCGCAACGATACCGGCGACCGCTGCGGCTCCGCGCGCGCCGGTGAAGGCGTTCGAGTTCCCCGCGTTGACGACCAGCGCCCGGGCGATGCCGTGCGGCAGCTGGGCGGCGCACCATTCGACCTCGGGCGACGGGCACTTCGACCGGGTCAGCACGCCGGCCACCGCCGTGCCGGGGACGAATTGCGCCAACAACAGATCGGCACGGTCCCATGCCTTGTACCCGGCGCGCGCGACACTGAGCCGAACGCCCTCGACCCGCGGCAGCACGGGGAAGGTGGCAGGGGCAAGCGGCGAACGTGACATGAAGGGTCGTTCCGATTAGCGCGGGTGGCGGGTCGCCACGGGCGCAATGCCTCGTATCGGTCGGCGGTGTCGAGCAACATCTGAAAGGCGGTAACGTGGAACGCACGCTCTATTCCTACTGGCGGTCGTCGGCATCGTACCGCGTCCGCATCGCGCTGGCGCTGAAGGGTCTCGCCTACGATACGCACCCGATCGACCTACTTGCCGGCGCGCAGGGCGGCGTCGGTTTTGCGCTGCTCAACCCGCAGGGCATGGTGCCGTACCTGATCGACGGCGCGGCCGGGCTCAACCAGAGCCTCGCGATCGTCGAGTATCTCGACGAGACCTATCCCGAGCCGCCGCTGCTGCCGGGCGATGCGCTCGCCCGCGCCCGCATCCGCGCCGTCGCGCTGACGATCGCGTGCGATATCCACCCGCTCAACAATCTGCGCGTGCTGAATTACCTCAAGCAACCGCTCGCCGTCGCTGCGGAGGACGTCAACGTCTGGGCGCGGCACTGGATCGAAACCGGCCTGCGCCCGCTCGAGGAGATCGCCGCCGCGTCGGCCGGACGGTATCTGTGCGGCGACGCCATCACCCTCGCCGACATCTGCCTGGTGCCGCAGCTGTACAATGCCCGCCGCTTCCGCGCCGAGCTCGAACGCTTTCCGGCGCTCACCATGATCGACCGCAAACTGCACGAACACGCCGCCTTCGTCGCCGCGCGACCGGAGCGGCAACCCGGTGCGCCGAAGACCTAGCGACCAATAATTCGGGCCGGCACTGCACGGACCGCGACTGATCCTGATAGCGCAAGCTCTAGATAACAAACACTTGCACTCGTTGCAATATCGCAATATTACGGTCGCGATACGGTTAACTGGTTGCGTATCTTGGGGGATTTTTACATGCTGCACGCGTCTTCGACTGTCCACGCCCGCAATGCAGGGCGCTCGAACGGGCGAAAGATCGTGCGGTCCGGCGCGCTGGCGACCACGAACTGGCGCAGCGGCGTGTCGTTGCTCGGCCTGGCGCTGGCGGGTGCCGCGATCTGGGCGGGACCCGGCCGTGCCGATACGCTCGACCTGAACGGCGCGACCGTGCAGCGCGTCGACTTCGATCACACGCCGGGCGCGCCCTATGATATCGTCCAGAACGGCACCTTTCAGCTCACCAACAGCGGCGCACTCGGCTTTGCTGGGACCATGCGGGACAATGGCGGCACGGGCGGCATTTTCTCGCTGCAGAAATACGGTAACGGCACGCTGACGCTGACCGGCACGAATACGTACAGCGGCGAAACGCTGCTCAACGCGGGAACGCTCGCGGCCGGTGCGGTCAATGTGTTTTCGGCGAACTCGGTCCTGCACAGCACCGGTGGCGCGGTCGACCTCGCCGGCTTCAGCCAGACGGTCGGCGGCCTGTTCGGGCCCGGGCTGATCGTCAACACCGGCGCGGCTGCGGTGACGCTGAACGTCCAGACTGCGAGCGGTCTCGTCGGGCCGCTGTTCGGCATCCGGATCAGCGAGACCGCCGGGGCGATCGCGGTCGTCAAGAGCGGCGCAGGCGAGCAGGACCAGAGCAACCCCAGCAATTACACCGGCGGCACGACATTGACCGGCGGCACGCTCGGCATGGGCAACAGCGCCGCGCTCGGTACGGGCGCAATCACCTTCAACGGACCAGCGACGCTGTCCATTCTTGGGCCGGGGGTATCGATCACCAATAATATCGTGCTGACCAGCGACGGCAGCATCAGGCGCTCGGGTGACGTGACGACGCTTTCGGGCATCGTCAGCGGTGCCGGCGGGCTGCTCCTCCCGGGCACGGGATCGATCGTGATCAGCGGTGTCAATACCTACACCGGCGGCACGCAGACCGGCGGCGGGGTCGTCGGCATCGGCAATGATCAGGCGTTCGGTACCGGCGCAATCGTCGTCAACACGCTCACCGAGTTCGATTCGGCGGCCAACCACAGCCTGCTCAACAACTTTACGATAAACGATCAGCTGCGGCTTGCCGTCACCGGTCCGGCTTCGGTGCTGCAACTGAACGGCGTCCTGAGCGGTGCAGGCAGTGTCTGGTTGCTGCCGTCCACCACCGGCACGCTCGTCCTCAACAGCGCCAACACCTATACGGGCGGCACCTTCCTGAGTAGCGGCGTGTTGCAGGTCAACAACAACAAGGCGCTCGGCACCAGCGGTGTGATCGCACCGACCAGCGCCACGCTCCGCGCCGGCGTCGCCGGCCTGACGACATCGAATAATATCACGCTGCAAAACACGCTGACGGTGGATACCAACGGCAACGACTATGCGCTTACCGGGACCTTGCAGGATCTGAGCACGGCCGGCACGCTGCGCAAGATCGGCGCGGGCACGCTGACGCTGAGCGGCAACAATTTCTATTCGGGCGGCACCGTGGTCGAAGCCGGCGTCGTGGCGATCAGCGCCGACGCCGGGTTGGGGGCGGGCAACGGCACGCTGACCCTCGCCGGCGGCGATCTCGAACTGACCGGCACCACGACCGCCGCAATGAACCGCGGTATTGTTCTCAGCGGCTCGGGCGGCGCCTTCAGGGTCGATAATCTCTATAGCGTCATCAACCTGAGCGGCACCGTGTCGGGCGGCGGTACCTTGTCCAAGCAAGGTCTTGGGACCCTCAATCTGCTTGCGGCAAACAGCTACACCGGTGGGACGCTCGCCAGCGGTGGGACACTCGGCGTCAGCGCGGGCGCGCTCGGAACCACAGCTGTGACGCTCGTCGGCTCCACCCTAACCGCGTTGGCCGATAATCTCAGCTTCGCCAACGGCATCACGGTCACCGAATCGAGCATCAACACCGACGTCTTCAACCTGGCCCTGACAGGCGTGATCGACGGCAGTCATCTGACCAAATTTGGTACCGGGACGCTGACCCTGTCGGGCAACAATACGCTGGCGAGCGGTGTCACGGTTTCGGACGGTGGTCTTGCCGTCGGCTCGAACACGGCGCTCGGCCCCAATTCGCTCGGCCTCTATGGCGGGACGTCGCTGATCGCCGCGGCGAACGGCCTCGTCATCGCCAACGCCATCGAGGCGGTCAGCGGCGCGCCGATCACCCTCGACACGCGAGCGGCGACGCTGACGCTGAACGGCGACGTCAACTACACCGGCCCGACCGGGGTGACGCTCGTCAAGGCGGGCAGCGGGACGCTGATCGCGAACGGCACGTGGTTCGGCGGCGCGCAGGAGATCGTCAACGTCGCCGCCGGCACCTTGCAGGCGAACGGCACTCTGAATACCGGACAGCTCAACGTCGCCAGCGGCGCGACATTGTCCGGGTCGGGCAAGATCATCCTGCCGGGCGGCGGCGCGGCGGTGACCATCGCCGACGGCGGCATCCTGTCGCCGGGTACGGCAGCGCCGGGGACGCTCACCGTCGATACTCTGTCGCTCGGTGCCGGAACGCAGGTCAATTTCCGGCTCGGCAAAGCCGGGGTTGCCGGCGGCGCGAGCAACGATCTCGTCGTCGTCAACGGCCAGCTGACGCTGGCGGGGACGCTCAATGTCGCGAACGGGCCGTTCTTCACCAGCGGCAACTATACGCTGTTCACCTATGGCACGATCACCAACAACGGCCTGACACTCGGGACATTGCCGTCGGGTTACACCGGCACGGTGGCCATCGTTGCCGGCGACGGTGCTGGCGGCTCGGTGCTGCTGCAGGCGCAGGGCAATTCGGTGCAATATTGGGACGGCAACGGCGCGCTTGCCGACCATGTCGTCAGCGGCGGAAGCGGGACGTGGAATTCCGGCAGCTTCAACTGGGCCTCGGCCGACGGCGGGTCGAACTCGGTATGGAACAACCAGCAGGCCATCTTCGGAACCGTCGGCGGCGCGGTCACCGTCGCGGGTACGCAGCAGTTCAGCCGGCTGCAGTTCACCGTCGACGGCTATCACCTGAGCGGTGACGGACTGTCGGCGGTCGGCGGCGGCAGCGTTCCGGTTCCGGAAATCAACATCGCCGACGGGGCGTCGGCGATCGTTGATAACGTGATCACCGGAACCGCCGGGCTACTCAAGTCGGGCGCTGGCAAGCTCACCCTCAACGGCAACAATGCGCTCTCGGGTGCGGTCAGCGTCAGCGGCGGTAGCGTCGTCGCCGGTAACGGCAATGCGTTCGGCAGTGATGTCGTGACGTTTGCCGATGGTACCGCGCTCGGCGCGGGCGCGGCGATCACGCTGGCCAACAACCTGACGCTCGGCGGCGGCGTCGCGGTCGACAGCAATAATTTCGGGCTGGTGTTGAGCGGCGCCATCGGCGGTGCGGGCGCGCTGACGGTCGTCGATACCGGTGCAACGCCACAGGCGGGCCTCGTCACGCTGTCGGGCAGCAATAGCTACACCGGCGGCACGACGATCAATAATGCCCGGGTTTCGGTCGCGGCGGATGCAGCGCTCGGCGACGCCGGCGGCAGTCTTGCGCTGGGTGGCGGCAGCTTGCTGACCACCGCCAGCTTCGCCTCGACCCGCGCGATCGGCTTGACCGGCGACAGCTCGTTCGTGCCCGCGGGCGGCACGACGCTGACGCTGAACGGCGTCATCGGCGGCACCGGCTCGCTGCGCCAGGCGGGCGCGGGCACGCTGGTGCTCGGCGGCACCAACAGCTTCGGTGGCGGTACCTTCGTCACCGCGGGCATCCTGTCGATCGGTAATGACGCCAACCTCGGCGCGGCAGCTGGCGGGCTGAGCCTGCTTGGAGCGACGCTGCAGGCGACCGACAACATCACCTCGCAGCGCACGGTGACGATCGCCGGGGCCAACACGATCGATACCGGTGCGGGTGTGCTGACGCTCGCCGGGCCGATTACCGGCGCGGGCTCGGTGACCAAGGCGGGTGCGGGCAATCTCGTGCTGACCGGCAGCAACAGCTATGCCGGGGCGACGACCGTCGCTGCAGGCACGCTGACCGTCAACGGCAGCAACGCCGGCCCCGGCGCGGTGGGCGTCAACAGCGGCGCGACGCTGACTGGCGGTGGCAGCATCGCGGGCGTCGTCACCGTCGCCAGCGGCGCAACGCTCAGTCCCGGCAACGGCGTCGGCACGCTGACCACGGGCGGACTGGTGCTCGCCGGTGGCTCGGCACTCGCGTATCAGCTCGGCCAGGCGAACGTCGTCGGCGGCGCGTTCAACGACCTGCTGCAGGTCAACGGTAATCTGACGCTCGGCGGCGGGCTGACCGTCACCGACAGCGGCGCGTTCGGCAACGGCGTTTACCGCCTGATCAACTACACCGGGGCGCTGACCGACAATGGCCTGGCGATCACTAGCCTGCCGGGCGGCAACACCGGGCAGATCCAAACCGCGATCGGCGGCACCGTCAACCTGCTGGTCACCGGACCGGGAGCCCTGGTCCAGTATTGGGACGGTCCCGACATGGCGGGCAACGGCAAGATCGACGGCGGCAGCGGCAGCTGGACGGCGGCCGGAACCAACTGGACGAGTGCGGCCCCGAGCACGATCAACAGCAGCTGGACGGGCGGCGTCGCGGTGTTCAGCGGTACGGCGGGCAATGTCGCGGTCATCGGCACGCAGGCGTTCCAGGGACTGCAGTTCGCCAGTGCAGGCTATGTCCTGACCGGCGGCACCCTGGCTGCCAGCACCGGCGCGTTCATCGCCACCAACGGCGGCACCACGACGATCGGCGGGAGCATCACCGGCAGCGGCGCGCTCAGCAAGCAGGGCGCGGGCAACCTGACGCTCAACGGGAGCAACAGCTTCAACGGCCTGAACGTCGGCGCCGGAAGCGTCACGCTGGGCACCAACACCGCGGGCGGCACGGGGTCGATCACGCTTGCCGACGGCACGACGCTGGCGGCCGGCACCGACGGGTTGATGCTGGCGAACGCGGTCGGCACCGCAGGCGCAGGTACGCTCGATTCGGGCGTAGGCACCTTCACGCTCAACGGCGTCGTCAGCGGCCCGGGCAGCATCGCCAAGGTCGGCAGCGGCAACCTCGTGCTCAACGCGGCGAACAGCTTCAGCGGTCTCGGTGTCAACATGGGCATCGTCACGCTAGGGACCAACACCGCTGGCGGCACCGGCGGCATCGCACTTGCCGATGGTACGACATTGGCTGCGGGAGTCAGCGGGCTGGTGCTGGCGAACGCGGTCTCGACCGCGGGCGTCGGCACGCTCAACTCGGGCAGCGGCATGTTCACGCTGAACGGCATCGTCAGCGGGCCGGGGTCCATCGCCAAGGCGGGCAGCGGTAATCTCGTGCTCAACGGCATCAACGGTTTCGCCGGCCTGGCGGTCAATGGTGGCAGCGTCACGCTCGGGACGAGCACCGCTGCGGGCGTCGGCAGCATCGCGCTGGCAGACGGCACCGCACTGGTTGCCGGTGTCGACGGGCTGATCCTGGCGAACGCGGTTTCGACCGCTGGCGTCGGTACGGTCGACGCGGGCAGCGGTGCGTTCACCTTGAACGGTACCATCACCGGAGCCGGCTCGATCAGGAAGGCCGGCAGCGGCAATCTCGTGCTGACCGGTGCCAACAGCTTCAACGGCTTGGCGGTCGGCACCGGTACGGTTACCGTCGGGACCAATACCGCTGGCGGAAGCGGAGCGATCACCCTCGCCGACGGCACGACGCTTGCCGCCGGGACCTCGGGACTGGTGCTCGCCAATGCGGTCTCGACCGCGGGCGTCGGGACGCTCGACAGCGGCGCAGGCATGTTCACCTTCACCGGCCCGATCACCGGAGCCGGCTCGATCACTAAGGTCAGCACGGGCAATCTCGTGTTGAACGGCAGCAACGGCTTTGCCGGGCTCAACGTCAGCGCCGGTTCGGTCACGGTCGGCAGCAACACCGCCGCCGGTAGCGGCAACATCGCGCTTGCCGACGGGACGACACTGGCCGCCGGTACGACAGGGCTGGTGCTGGCCAACATGGTAACGATGGCCGGCGCGGGCACGGTCGACAGCGGCGCGGGCGTGTTCACGCTGAACGGCGCGGTCTCGGGCCCCGGCGCGATCGTTAAGGCCGGCAGCGGCAACCTCGTGCTCAACGGCAGCAACAGCTTCGCCGGGCTCGGCGTCGGCGCGGGGACGGTTACCGTCGGCAGCAGCACCGCGGCTGGAACCGGCACGATCGCGCTGGCCGGGGGCACGACGCTTGCCGCCGGCGGGGCGGGGCTGACACTCGCGAATGCGGTCACCACCGCGGGCGTCGGTACCGTCAACACCAACGGCTTCGACCTCGCGTTGAGCGGACCCATCACCGGCCCCGGCTCGATCGTCGAGACCGGCACCGGCAGCCTCAACCTCGGCGGGGTCAGCAGCTATGCCGGGGCGACCACCGTCGCCGGCGGCCAGCTGCGCGTCACCGGCAGCCTGACCAATTCGGTCGTCATGCTCGCCAGCGGAACCTCGATCCGTGGTACCGGCAGCGTCGCCGGGCTGGTCGCGAGCAGCGGCAGCACCGTCGCGCCAGGTCTCGGCACGACGATCGGCACGCTGGCGGTCACCGGCAACGCCGTGTTCCAACCGGGCGCGACCTTCGCCGTCAATGTCGGCGCGACCACCGCCGACCGGCTTACCGTCGGCGGCACTGCAGCGCTTGCCGGCACGCTGGCGCTCAACCAGGTCGTCGGACCGTTGACGCCGTTTACCAGCTACACGCTGCTCACCGCAGCGGGTGGGCGCACGGGCACATTCGGCACGGTGTCTTACGGCAATGCGGTTTATAATGCCGCGTTCACCCCGACCGTCAGCTACACGACGACGGCGGTCCTGCTCGGGCTGCAGGCGAAGTCGCTGGTTGTGCAGGTCGGCAACGGTGTCCTCACCCCGAACGAGCGCAACGTCGCTGCGGCTTATGACGCCGCGATCGCGACAGGATACAATCCGTCGGCGTTCGCGGCGTTGTTCGCCCCGGGTCTCAACCTGCCCGATGCGCTCAACCAGTTGTCGGGCGAGGTTCACAGTGCCGAGCGGCGTGTTGCGATGGACGACACCCGCCATGTCCGCGAAGCGGCGCTCGACCGGCTCGGGGGCGGCCTTGCCGCAACACCGGGCAAGGACGACAGCGCCGCAACGAGCGAGCATGACGGCCACAGCTATACCCTGTGGGCGCGCGGTGTCGGGTCTTGGGGAACGAACCGCTCCGACGGCAATGGCAGCGCCTTCAATACCAGCACCGGTGGCGCGATCGTCGGTATCGACATGGGCTTCGACGGCGGCAAGATCGGTGCGCTGTTCAACTATACGACCACCACGCTCGACCGCTACGCGCTCGGCCGATCGAGGGTCGAGAGCACCGGCGGCGGGATCTATGCCGGCTATCGGCAGGATCACGGCTTCGCGGCCGCGGCGGGTGCGGCGATTTCGGGGATCAAGGCGCGCAGCAACCGGACGATTACGGTACCCGGCCTTGGACAAAATCTTGCCGGGCGGTCGGACGGCAACACCTATCAGGCGTTTGCCGACGTCTCATATGATCTCGCGACGAGTGCGGGGACACAGATCGAGCCGTTTGCGCGATTCGCCTGGGTGTCGCTCGATACCGCGGCGTTCACCGAAACCGGCGGCAGTGGTGCATTGACCGCGTCGCACGGCTCGGCCTCGACCCAGATAGCCACCGCGGGGCTGCGCGGCGCGGTAGCACTCAAGGGCTTCACGCTCAAAGCCTCGGCAGGCGCCCAGCACACCGGCGGCGACCGCTCGCCGGTGGCGTTGCTGGCACTGGCCGGAAGCAACAGTCCGGCGTCGATCAGCGCCGTGCCGGTCGACAAATGGGCACTCGCCGCCGACGTCAGCGGCGAGTTCCGCCTAGCGCGAAACACGACGTTCGCAGTCGGCTACAGCGGCGTCAACGGCAAGCGGACGCGCGACAACGGCGTGCGGGGGACGCTGACGTTCGGGTTCTAGGCTTGACGCTCGGAGGAGCGAAACATTCCCTGCTCATCCCGAGCGAAGTCGAGGGACGCACCATTTGCGGGCAGGTCCCTCGACTTCGCTCGGTTTGAGTGGGGTGGATGGTCCGACGACGTGACGTTCTTCATCTTCCTTCGCCTTCGTCATTGCCGCGAACGCGGGAAACCACGACCTCGTCTTTAACAGACCTGAGATCATGGCTTCCCGCGTACGCGGGAATGACGAAAGTGGGGTCGTTTGATCGCCACCGGCAATTGACCGCCGCCGCCCGATTGCCTAGCCGACAGCCATGAACTTTCAGTCCGACAACGCCGCCGCCGCCTGCCCCGAAATCATCGAGGCGCTGATCGCGGCGAACCGGCCGACGGCGGTCGCCTATGACGGCGACCCGTGGTCGGCACGGCTCGACGCGGTCTACAGCGAGTTCTTCGGCCATCCCTGCACGATACTGCCGGTGTCGACCGGCTCGGCAGCGAACGCGCTCGGGCTGGCGGCGCTGGTGCCGCCCTACGGTGCGGTCGTCGCGCATCGCGAGGCGCATATCCACGTCGACGAGTGCGGCGCGCCCGAGTTCTTCACCGGCGGCGCGAAAATCCTGCTGGTCGACGGCGCGCACGGCAAGCTGACGCCCGACGGCATTACCGCGGGGCTCGCGGCGCATCGCGGCGACGTCCACCAGGTCCAGGTCCGCGCGCTGTCGCTGACGCAGGCGACCGAGTGCGGCACGGTGTACACGCCCGACGAGTTGGCGGCATTGGGCGACTATGCCCGCCTGCACGGCTGGCGGCTGCACCTCGACGGTGCCCGCTTCGCCAATTCCGCCGCGGCGCTCGGTTGCCACCCGGGCGACATCAGCTGGCGCGCCGGGGTCGATGTGCTCAGCCTCGGCGTGATCAAGAACGGCGGGCTGTCGGCGGAGGCGCTGGTGGTGTTCGCTCCCGAACTGGTCGCCGAGCTGCGCTTCCGCCGCAAGCGCGCCGGGCAGATGCCGAGCAAGGGCCGCTTCAACGCCGCGCAGCTGCTCGCCTATGTCGAAACCGGGGCGTGGTTGCGCAATGCCGTACGCGCGAACGCCGGGGCGGCGACGCTGGCGACGGCGGCGCCAGGCCGCCTGCTCCACCCGGTCGACGGCAACGAGGTCTTCGTCGCGCTCGGCGACAGCGCCGCGGCCGGGGCCCTGCGCGAGGCGTGTTTCAGCTTCTACGATTGGGGCGCGGCGGGATCGGGCGAGGCGCGCTTCGTCGTCGCGTGGGACACCCCCGACGCTCACATCGCGGCGCTTGCGGCGGCGTTGGCCGATTTGCGCGGCGGTGCAGCGTCGACCGGTGCCGTCGCGCAACTAGCCGCCGAGTGACTGCGTTCGATGCCGTAGCGGGCTCCGTATCGGCAGGAGCAACGGGAGCGACCGTGTCGCCGTCCGCGGGACCGCAGCTGATGACCCCGCGCGTCGTCTTGCAGTTCGCCACCGTGTCGCTGATCTGGGGGTCGACGTGGCTGGTGATCACCGGGCAGCTCGGCGTCGTGCCGCCGTCATGGTCGGTCGCTTACCGCTTCCTGCTCGCCGCCGCGGTCATGCTGGCGCTGTGCATCGCAACGGGCAAGCCGCTGCGGATGAGCCGCGCCGGGCATGGCTTCGCGCTTGCGGTCGGGGTGCTGCAGTTCGTCGGCAACTTCAACCTCGTTTACCGCTCGGAGCAGTATCTGACGTCGGGGCTGGTTGCCGTCGTATTCGCGCTCCTGGTGGTCGCCAATGCGTTGCTGGCGCGGCTGTTCCTGAAGGCGCGCGTGACACTCCGCTTCATCCTGGGCGGTGGGCTCGGCATCGCGGGCGTGCTGATGATGTTCGGGACCGATCTCGCCGCGCCCGCCGCGAACGGCAACGTCGTCACCGGGCTGGTGCTGGTCGGACTGGCCGTGATCAGCGCGTCGGGCGGCAACGTGTTGCAGGCGACGAAGCTCGGGCACAGCCTGCCGATCGAGACAGCGCTGGCGTGGGCGATCGTCTACGGCGCACTATTCGATACCGCGCTGGCGTGGAGCACGGCGGGTGCGCCGGTGTTCGACTGGCATTGGCGCTACGTCGCCGGGCTGGCGTATCTCGCCGTCATCGCCACTGCGGTCGCGTTCAGCGCCTATTACAGCTTGATCCGCAGCATCGGCCCGGCACGCGCCGCCTATACCAGCGTCGTTACGCCGGTCGTCGCGCTGTCGCTGTCGATGGTATTCGAGCATTACCGCTGGACCGCGCTCGCGGCCGCAGGAGCCGGGCTCGCGCTGGTCGGGCTGGTCGTCGCGCTCCGCAGCCGGGCAGCGGCGTAAGCGCTACTTCGGCCACATCCGCTGCAGTTCGCGCTCGCCGTCGAACCACTGGTGCTTGAGCGCGCCCGCGACGTGCAGCGCGAACAGCGCATATAGCGCATAGGCCAGCACCGCATGCAGCGTGAACAGGCGGCTGTGCCAGGCCTCCTTGGCGGCCGGAGGCAGGTTCATCAGGAAGCCGAGGCGCGGCCACGGCACCAGCCCGAACAGCGTCATCGGGTGGGTCGACGCATCCTTCCACGCCGAATCGTGCATCCAGCCCGAGATCGGCAGCGCGAGGATCAACGCATACAGCGTGATGTGCGCGGCGTGCGACGCGGTTCTTTCCCACGTCGCATAGGTGGCCGGCAAGGCCGGGGGGGAATGCCGCCAGCGCCAGACGATGCGCAGCAGTACGAGCCCGAGCACCGTGATGCCGATCGACTTGTGCATGTCGATGACTGTCCGCACCGCGCTTTCGGGGAAGTAGTCGGCCGTCAGCGCCAGGGCGATGTTCGCGGCGAGCAGCAGCGCGATCGTCCAGTGCAGCCAGATCGCGGTCGTCGTGTATCGCGACATTCTGCCCGGCGGCGGCGTATCGGCATGGCCGGTGGTCGCAGGTGGCATCGTTGTCCTCACCTCGGGTTAAGGTCCGGCCGGTTATCACCGCCACGGCAATGATGCCGCAGACCCAAGCTTAACTGACACAAGCCGGATGCGTCTCGATATAGGGCACATTGCCATTGTTGGAAACCGGGCTCGATCGAAGGGAAGCGCCGTTGACGCCGTCGTCTGCCCGCCAAGCGCCTGCCAGCGACCTGGTCGATGATGCGTGGAACGTTTCGGGGTCGCCAGTCAGCGCGCCGCGCGCGGGTAACGAGCCCG
>JANOOK010000038.1:0-3686 GCA_031421275.1 Sphingomonadaceae bacterium | reverse complement strand
CATCACTGACGGCAGCCTGACCCCATCCGACATCGATCCGGGCCATGTGATACAACGTTTCGATGCCTACCTTCGCGATATTCTACCGGAGCGCGCAAGTTCGGGGTGGCGTCCGTTCTGGCACCTCTCGCGCGACGGGGCGTGGATCTTCGAGCGAGAACAGCGCGTGGTCGGGCCGGAAGATTTTGCCACGCAGCGCAAGCCCAATAGCCGCCGAGAACTGATCGCCAAGATCGACCATGTCTATGTGCCCCCGAGGACCCGCCGCTATTGGCGCGATCCCTCCGCGCGTGCTGAATTGCGCGACGCGGTCATCGCGATGCTGGAAGCGGACGATGCCGACAGCCGCCTTGTTGCGGCACGGCTTCGCACCACTCGGAGCCACGATCTCTTAGAGGCTGCTACCGAGCCGGCATTTGATTGGGAGGGCGTGAGCTTCCCGAGTATTGACGCACCGGGGTCAGGCGGAAGAGGGCAGGGCTTTCGTGGATCGCTTTTAGCCCGTCGAGCTGTAGAGGCGCATGCGATGACGCTGGCCCGCGCCGAACTCGAGCGGGAGGGGTGGATCGTCACGGATGTATCTCTCACCCAGAGCTATGATCTTCATTGCGAGCGCGATGGCGCTATCTGCCACGTCGAGGTCAAAGGAACTGTTGGGCTGGGCGACCGGATTATCGTCACTCGCTCGGAAGTGGCATTTGCGCGCCATCACCCCGACACGATGCGGTTGATAGTGGTCGGCGACATTACCTTGGTCAGTTCTTGTGACGATGAGGTTTTGGCACAAGGCGGTCGCCCGCGGATGATCTCGCCTTGGGCGCCGCAGGTCGCTGATCTGGAGCCGATCAGCTATTTCTGCCTCGTGAGAACCGATTGACGGGGTCAAGGCGTTCCGCGCGCGCACGAGGCTCGGCACTTTGCAGCGACACTCAGTACCGAGGATTTTTCGCGCAGCGGTTACAAACCGATTTCGCAAGGGTGCACAGTGGCGCATCGACCACGTCGACGTCAATGCCGGAGACCTTCACCGCGATCGCGGGAATTAATCGGGCACAAGTAGCGTTGCGCCTCGGGGGGGAATGTGTCGCAAAGTTGGATGGTCATTTGAGCCCAGTTGTAACATCGCGCGCAATAACGACCCCGTGAGAGGCGGCGGTCCTGTCTAATAGCGGGCGGAGCCTGACAGCGCGAACGAGCGGCGGTATCCACCTGATGACAACTATTTACGCTCAACGAACTTAATCGTTTTCACTTGGGACCGCGCGGCGCAAGAACTCGCCGAACAAGGGCACTGTGAACCCTACCTCGCCGTATTGGACAGCGTAAATCATACCTTTCTTGATCAGGCTGTCACGGGTCGGCGCAACGGAGCCGATGGTACGGCCCATCTGCTTGGCAACCGCGCTCGAAGCGACGCGCTCGCCGTCCTCAGCCTCCGCCATCGCGCGTAGATATTTGCGCTCGGCCGCCGATAGCCGGTCGAGGCGGACCCGGAAGAAGCTCTGGTCGAGTTCGTCAATGGCGAGCGGGGTGGCCGCCTCGACATCGGCGAGGGTGATGGGGCTGGTGCGCGCAACGCGCCAGGTTTCGGCTCCCCATTCCTGAATGAAATAAGGATAGCCCTTGGTGATCGCGAACACCCGGTCGAGGGCATCGCCCTGCCAGCGCACGTCCTCGGCCTCGGCGGGTACGCTCAGCGCGGCTCGGGCGTCCTCGAGGCTCAGTGGGCCGACATTGACGAAGCGGATTAGTCGCTCGCTGTAGGACTTGGCCTCACCCATCAGGCCGGCGATCTGCGGCAAGCCGGCCCCGATCAGCAACACCGGCTTGGCGGCCTGGCCAACCTGGTGCAGCGCCGACAAGAAGGCGCCAAGGTCGTCGGAAGTAAGATATTGGATCTCGTCGATGAAGATGGCGAGCACGGTCTTGCGATCGGCGGCAGCATCCGCGACGGCTGAGAGCAGGTCCTTGAGGTCGAGGCCGAGATCGCCACTGTCGGCGACACCTTGGTCATCGGGCGTGACCTCGACCTCGACGCCGCCAACGGTGACCTTGAACGCCGAGGCGAAATTGCGCAGCGCAGCGAACGCGCCGCGGACGGTCTTCGCTGCGGCACCCTTGCGGTCGAGTTCGAGCAGCACCCGACGCAGGTTTGGTACGAGCAGGTCGGCAAGCTTCCGGTTTTCAGGTGCCTCGATTTTCACCGCGGCATAGCCCTCTGTGAGTGCCTGACGGTAGAGATGGTCGAGCAGAACCGTCTTGCCGACACCGCGCAGTCCCATCAGGATGGTGTGGCGCGCAGCCCGGCCTTTAGCTGTGCGCGCTAACGCGACCGCGACGTCGGCGATGACCGGGCCACGCCCGACGAGTTCAGGTGGTCGGGTGCCAGCACCAGGGGCGTAGGGGTTGAGGGTTTCGTCCATTTATAGCCTCCGATTGAGCTTGTAGCTCATACGCTATAAGCTGGAGTAGGCCCTATAAAGTTTCTGGCCGTTTGTGTGAAAGGGATGCCTAGCAGTCGGCTACCATGTCGACCCTGGGGCGGAGTCCGGCGGATACCTTGCTTCACCCTTTGCGAGCGGCCACACGGATGTCGGGCAAACGGGGGCGGTCATGTATTCTGAGCGGCTGACAGCAGGTTTCGAATGGGCGTCGCGGCTGCATGCCACGCAATCGCGTAAGGGCGTCGACACGCCTTACCTCTCGCACCTCCTCGGCGTTGCCAGCCTCGCCGTCGAATATGGTGGTGACGAGGACGACGTGATCGCTGCAATGCTGCATGACGCCGTTGAGGACTGCGGCGGCCTGCCGATGCTCGAAAAGATCAGAGCGACTTTTGGAAACACGGTCGCCAGCACGGTCGAACAGTGCTCCGACAGCGTCACCGTCGATGCCGACGCTAAATCAGACTGGGTGAACCGCAAACGCGCTTATGTCGCGTCGGTCGCGGACAAAAGCGAGCGGGCCAGATTCGTAACCACTTGCGACAAGCTGCACAATGCCACAGCCATTCTGAATGACCATCGGGCCGGCAGAGCGGCCGACGGCACCACAGTCTGGGATCGCTTCGGCGGCAAACCGCCCGAGCAAGTGGTGGCCTATTATTCAGCGATGGTCGCAGCGCTGAAAGGGCGGGGGGGGTGAAGGAGCCGCTGCGGCAACGGCTGGCGGACACCGTGGCGGCGCTTGAAGGAGTTACGGAGGGCGGTGGGCACGCGCTTTGGCTAACCCGCCTTCAAGACCCGTCCTGAGGTTGGGCGTGGCCATTCGGTCCGCCTATTGCTCCGCCCGGGTAAAGGACTTGGGTGTGCCATGATCCTAGAAGAGAAGGGTGGTTATAGCTGCGTCTCCAACGCCGACGGCTATATATGGGGCATCGCCGGCCCATCAATTCAGGACCATCATAACGAAGACTTGCAGAGGCAATTGTGACAAAGATTGAAACGATCGTCACGCCCGCGGCAACTATCAACGTAAAATCCAGCGGGCTAGTTCATTCGGCCGAGAGTGACATACTTCGCCTTCAGCAGATACTCCGCGAGGGCTAAGAGGTGGCTCGGCTAATCTGCACAGTCGGCTAAGTGGAGTTTCTGCCTGATGGCGGCCAGGATGGCTGCCGAACAGGAGATCAGATGACGAAGCGAACACGCCGGAACCACAGTCCGGCTTTCAAGGCGAAGGTGGCT
>JANOOK010000037.1:0-2113 GCA_031421275.1 Sphingomonadaceae bacterium | reverse complement strand
TTGTAGCTGTCTGGTCAATCATGTTTTGAGTATACTATTTGAACCACATGGCTCAACTGTGCAAATATCTTGTGTGTGTCCTAATTACTACACCGTCAATACCCACTCCTCAAGCGCCACATCAAGATCACGCAGGCCTTGGTGACCGTGATGATAAAGCTCAAGGAGAGAACGTGAGAGTCGATCCACTTCTCCTTTTTCAAATTTACTGAGAGATTGCTTGGCTTTTTTGTACGGGAAGTCTTTCATGCCGGCTTCTTCTGGACTCGACGTCCGCGCGGCGAGTCCGATGAGAAAGCGGGTTTCGGCGAGCGTCGGCGCCGCCTGGACGAGCACCGACCCGACAATCCCCGTCGCATCGTGCTGCGGCTGCAGATCACCGGGTAGAAAGTCGCGTCGCAGCGCGCCCGGCGCATTGTCAAGCCAAGCATAGTCACCACGGGCCACCGACCAGAAATGCTGGTGTGCGTCGATCGTCAAGGTGTCGGCGCATCGGCTGCGAGCATCGCATTCGCCTTCAACGCGCGCCATAACTCCGCCGGTATCGGCAGCGCGAGATTGGCGAAGCACTGATCGATCTCGGTACTGCTGGCAAGCCCGACGACAAGACGGGTCACTGCCGGATGCGCGAATGGGAATTGTAGGGCCGCTGCGGCAAGCCCGACCTCATACTGTGCGCAGATGGCTTGAAGTCGATCGCGGCGCGCGATCATCGCAGACGACGCTGGCTGGTAGTCGTAAGTCTCGCCCCCGGCGAGCAGGCCCGAGTTGAACACCCCCGCCACATGGATTTGGATCCCCGCGGCGTAGGCCCGGTCGAGAAATGCAAGACCGCTCTGATCGAGCAGCGTGTACCGCCCGGCGAGCAACACGACGTCGATCGGCGCGCGGGCGAGGACCGTATCGGCTGCCTCCCACTCGTTGAGGCCAAGGCCGATCGCCCCAACGCGCCCCGCAGCTTTGAGACCGGCCATCGCGGGGAGGGCTTCGTCGAGCGCCTGCCGCATAACTTCGCGATGACCGTCGCCATGGGTGCGCTCGCCGATGTCGTGGAGCAGCAATGTGTCGACATAGTCGACCCCAAGACGAGCCAGGCTTTCGTCGAAACCGCGTCGGATGCCATCCACGCTATAGTCGAATGTTGGCGTGAAGGGCAGCGAATCGACGAAGTCACCCGTCGCGGGGGTGCCCGCGGCGCTTGCCTGCAGGCACCGCCCGACCTTGGTCGTTATCCTGAAATCTTCGGCTGGAAAGGCCACCCGGTGCTTCGCCAGCCGGGCTTCGCCGCGCCCATGGCCATAGAGCGGCGCCACATCCACTGAGCCGATGCCGCAGGTCCAGGCATGATGAAGGGTCGCGACGGCCGTGTCATCGTCAGTAGCGCGATAAAGGCCTGCAAGTGGCGCAACGCCCAGTGCCAAACGTGCATGGCCGCCCACACCGATCCCAGTTCGTCGATGATCCATAAGTTCGTCTATGAGCCGCGCCTAGCCATGCTGCAAGGTGTCGCCGATCGCCCGCCCCGCGGTTTGCAGTTGTTCAAGCGCCTCGTCGAGGGACGACCGGGCGGAGCGTCCCGACACGAACGGTACGATCAATGCCGCCGCCGCGCCTTCGTTGACACCGTCGAAAATCGGCACGCCAAGGTCGGTCACTGCATCGACGAATGCGCTCGGGCCGATGTGGAAGCCCTTGCGCACGATCTTTTGGCAGTCGGAACGAAAGCTGGCGAGTTCGGCCGCAGTCGCGGCCTTCTCCAGTCCCGCGAGCGCCGCCTGCTGTTGATCGGCGGGGATCGATGCGAAAAGCACGCGGCCTGAAGTCGACAGGACGATCGGACGACGATAGCCGACGCGCACTGCAAACCCTAGCAAATCAGGGCTTTCAACCCGGGCTACTACAACGATTTCGTCGCCGCTCCTGACGACGAGGTGACACGACTGATATAAGGTTTCGGCCAGGCGGTGCATCGTCGGCAGCGCGGCGTCGTGTAGATTGCGGCTCGGTGCCGTGCGCATTGCGATGCCAAATAACCGGTTAGTTAGGCTGAAGCATTCGCTGTCTAGCCGGGTGAGATAACCGCTTCGTTCGAGTACCACGAGCACCCTGTAGA
>JANOOK010000036.1:0-16777 GCA_031421275.1 Sphingomonadaceae bacterium | reverse complement strand
ACTCCGACGGATAATCGGCCCGGTGCTCGCCGACCATGCGCACCGCACGCTCCCGGACTTCAGGTGAAAACTTGTTCGTCGTCTTCGTCATGCTGGCTCCATCTCACAAGTAGGAGCCTCCGGAAAACCCGGGACGCTTCACAATGACCAAACTTGAAGTGCGTCGGCGTGAACCGAGGACGGTCATACATTGACCTTCTCGGCCCTGGCAAATAGTTGCACGAGCAAATCGGCGGTCGGCCCGAGTAGTGTTGTGGCCATCGTTTGACTGAACGACGTTGAAAGCACCTCAGCTCCCCCTATTGCGGTAAGGCGTCGCGCGAGCAAAGGATGGTCGTCGTCGAGCCGCGTTCCAAGGGCATTTATCCATTCGATGATGCCGAGATCGTGCTGGGAGTTGCCTGACAGGTCGGCCAGAGCACGGCGGAGGCCGGTCGCGGCCGTCAAGCCGCGCCGCCCCGCCTCGGCCCGCCGGGTCGCCTGACGCTCCTCAAATTGAACCGACTTGACCGCGAAACGCATCAGTGCCGACGCCATGCTCGCCGCGCCGACAACTCGCACGGCAGCTTTGTCGGCCTCGTATTCATTCTGTCGAATGAGGACCTGGCTGAAGGCGACGAACCATGGGCCGTACCAGGTGAAGAAACGTCGAAGTAGCCACGCGATGCGGCCATGCGGCAAGCGCGTGCCGATCTGCAGCCAACGCCGCCGAACAGCGATGACGAAGTTCATCGACCGGTTGTGCGCACCGATCGCATGGGCGAGCTCATGCGCTATCGCTGCTTCCATCTCGGGAACTGTCAAAGCGTAGAACGCCGGCAAGCCAAGCAACAGAACATTGCGTGATGTGAGTCCGCCGAATCGGGGCTCCTGTACCAGGCCGGCGGTCATTTCCTCGCAGATGCGGACCTCGTCGATTGCTAGTGCGGTCATCGCGGTTCGCAGACGCTCGATCGTTGCAAACAGCCCCGGTGCCTGGGCTGGCGCAA
Source organism: Sphingomonadaceae bacterium (assembly GCA_031421275.1). Lineage (GTDB taxonomy): Bacteria > Pseudomonadota > Alphaproteobacteria > Sphingomonadales > Sphingomonadaceae > Polymorphobacter_B. The sequence goes on along the minus strand of JANOOK010000036.1, from coordinate 15,788 downwards.
GGACAACCCCGGCGATACCGCGGCGCCGTAGCCGCAACGCTAGGTAGAGCATGAACCCGACCAGCGTCAGGGCGACCGCCCAGATGTCGAAGTCGCTCATTTGCAGGTCGAGCGCGAGCATGCCGGCGAACGGGATCAACATTATGGCCGCGGGTATCGCGAGCACGACGCATAGAACGACGTAGCCGAGCAGACCAGCTGCGATCACCTTTCGCCGGTATGACGAAGGGTGGACCGCTGCCATTTGCTCAAGCCGAGCAACCCACGGTACGTAGCGCGCCTTGACTTCGCCAACGTTCCCCCAGCCTTCAGAAGTCAGCATCAGCCCTCCAGCGCCCGCGTGTAGCCGTACTTGCGCCTCGCATATGAACGGCATGCCGCCGTCTTCGAGCGCGGACGCTTATACACGCAACATGTGGACGAGGCGCTTGCCGAGCTTCACAGCCTGCCTGGCGTCACCTGTGTCTTCTCGGCGAGCCCCGCTCGACGATCGTCGCTTTGCCGAAGGCTGTTCGCTTAGACGTATTGAACAACGCCGACTGTTCATCGCTTTCAGACCCAGCTAGACCGATCGAAACTATCACTTAGTTGCATGACATTTTTGTTGCCGAAAATCTAACGACGGACCACTTAATCGGAGGAAGAGATGCGTCAATTTCTAAGTGTCGCCTTAGTTATGGCCGCGTCGGCGGTGTCTGTACCCGCGGTAGCCGATACTGAGGTCGATTATTGGGTCGAGAAAGTCACCGCGCAATGTACTGCTAATTTTGGTGATACTGGTGCTCGCTTGCCTCGCGGAATGACGGCGTACTCCGCCTGCAGCTGCGCGGTGCATAGGATTGCGGACGGCCACAACAGGAGTTGGATCGAAAATCAACCGCTAACGGACCCCGCCTACATGCGGGCTAAGTTTGCGTCGTGCGGTGTAGCGAGCTGATTGATTGCACCGATTACGCTTCCTGATGAGGTTCCGACTTTCAAAGACTGCTCGGAAACTACCGCGATGAGTGTAATCAAGACTTCGTAATTTCATCGGTAGCGCCCGGCTGACGCCGATTGCTACCGATGAACAGCAGCGTCAGAATGACGAACGAGCCGGCTCCAAATGCCAGTGTAGAGCCGACGGTAGGGTGGTCGAATTGGCAGAACGCTCGTGCAATCTGGAAGGCCAGCTCCCAAAATCCTAGGGTTGCCGTCCAGGCAAGCCACTTTGAAATAGAGGGCCGAATTCGTGCCTGATCGAACATCGCTCGCGCGACCAGATACACGATAAGCGCCGACAGCGGCATGATCATCGACCCGGCGACGACGATCAGCGGTGCGCCCGGCCCCCACCAATCGTCCGGAACGCTGCCCAACTTCATAGCGGTCACACCTCACCGTCGCCGATCGCTTTAGCTGCCCGAGCCCCTGTTCGAGAAAGCCATTAAGCACTCCGTCTTCGATGCTTCGGCGCGTCGCGAGCCAAGCACCAGGGGAGGCAGGTCGGCAGTCGAACGATGGGCCTTGATGTGATTCACCAGGATCTTGTCGACCATGCAGCCGCACATCGATTTTGCCGAGATGCTGCTTGTGGTCGTCGGCATTGTCGGCGTGCAGCTTGCAATGAAATCTCGCCGATACCGGGTCATCAACGCCCGTTCCCCGGCCGCCGTCTGAGCGGCGACCTGGTTCGTGCTGAGGCAGGCGAAGGTCAGCAAAACTGCAATTTGTTTCAAGCTCATAGGACGTCTCCTACCGGGGGACCTTGACACCGGATCTTGCCTAATTATTGTCTCAAATTGGTGAGCGTCGGTCAAGCGCGGCCAATTGTGTCGCTGCGTGCGGTCTGCTCTGCCGACGAGAGTTTATGATATGGCCATTGTTAACGAGTTAATAAAAGCGGCACTTTTCTTGATCTGTGTTTTCATCGGGGGCGCAGTTGCTATCACGATCACGATGTTCCTGCTGGAGCTGCTGCGTTGGTCGTTGAGCTGGTGCGGATACGCGATCTGGCGGGGTGGTCGCCCGAAATGGGGGCCGATCTGGGGCGACGGCGGCGAGCATTTCACCGGCGGCATCTAAATGCCATCGTAGCACTTTGTCATTGTCGCTGCATTAAGCCAGGAATGATCGCTCAATCAGCCAGAACGGTTCGACGATCATAACCCAACGTCACCCGTGCACCCAGCACGATCCCGGCCCGACGGCCCACCGTTTCGTCCATGATCATGAGACTTCCTGCTACCAGTAAGTAGAGCATGGCCGAGGGAATCAAATAGTGCCAGACCCTCTTGACCAGCCAGGCAGATCGGCAGCCGTCCGCGGGCGTTCGAACGAAAGCGTGGCCCAAGGCGGTTGGCCGATGCGTGATCTGCCCCCGTCTGAGTGGTCCATCGACTATGACAGTCTGGATCACGAAAGGGACGAGGAATGCCGAGCAGGAAGCACAAGCCGGAAGAGATCATCGGCAAGTTGCGTGAGGTCGAGATCGTGCTGGGTCAGGGCGGGACGGCCGCCGAGGCGTGCCGACGGATCGCGGTCAGCGAGCAGACCTACTATCGCTGGCGCAAGGAGTATGGCGGCCTGAAGACCGTCCAGGCTCGCCGGATGAAGGACCTTGAGAAGGAGAACCTGCGGCTTCGCCGGGCGATCTCGGACCTGACGCTCGACAAGCTGATCTTGCAGGAGGCCGCTCGGGGAAACTTCTAAGCCCCGCGCGGCGACGGCGGTGCATCGACCAGTTGCGCCGGGAATTTCCGGTATCCGAGCGGCGGATATGCCGGGTGCTCGGGCAACATCGATCGACACATCGCAAGGTGCCGCGCGGGGCGGATGACGAACAGGCGCTGACGGAAGACATCATCGCGCTGGCCAAGCAGTACGGCCGGTACGGCCATCGTCGGGTGACGGCGCTGCTGCGTCACGCGGGCTGGACAGTAAATCTCAAACGCGTCGAGCGCATCTGGCGCAAGGAGGGCCTGAAGGTGCCGCAGAAGCAGCCAAAGCGCGGTCGGCTATGGCTGAACGACGGCTCCCGCATTCGTCTACGACCGGAGTCTCCGGGGCATGTATGGGCTTATGATTTTGTCGAAGCGCGCACCCATGATGGTCGCAAGTTCCGGATCCTGACCATCATCGACGAGGCCAGCCGGGAATGCCTGGCGCTCGTCGTCGCACGTCAGCTCAAACATGAAGATGTGCTCGCCGTTCTCGCCGATCTGTTCATTGCCAGAGGACCGCGAGTTCATATCAGATCGGACAACGGTGCCGAGTTCATCGCCACCGCCGTGCAGGCATGGCTCGCCAGGATCGGCGTGAAGACGCTCTCCATCGCGCCGGGCTCACCATGGGAAAACGGCTACAACGAGAGCTTCAACGGCTCGCTTCGCGACGAACTGCTCAATGGCGAGAATTTCTACAGCCTCGCCGAAGCCAAGGTGCTGATCGAAGCCTGGCGGCGGCACTACAACACCGTGCGTCCGCACAGCAGCCTCGGTTACCGACCGCCGGCCCCGGAAACGGCGACGCCGCCGTTGCCGCCGTCCGGTTCCGCTTCGCTCCACCTGCCGGCGGCAATGGCACCGGAGGCAATAATGCACTAACAATCAAACTGGGCCACTCGGTGGGGGCCGGTCAGTCTGCCGGTCGAGGTCCTTGCGGTCGACCACGAACAGGCATTTTTCGATGGCGGGATTATCCTTCAGCAACGTCGACGCCTTGAACGACGTGAGCGTCTTGCCGCTCCCGGTGGTGTGCCAGACATAGCCATTGCCGACGTCCTGCTGAATGCAGTCGACGATCGCCTTGACCGCATAGATTTGATAAGGCCGCATCATCAGCAGCTTCTGCTCGCTGGCGACGCTCACCATGTAGCGGCTGATCATTTGCCCCAGCGTGCACTTCGCCAGAAACTTCTCGGCGAACTGATCGAGGTGAACGATCTTCTTGTTGTCCTCGGCCGCGAACTGATAGGTCGGCAGAAAGCGCTCGTCGGCGTCGAAGCTGAAGTGCTGCGCGTTGTTGTTCGCGAAATACCAGGTATCATTGCGGTTGCTAACGACAAACAGCTGGATGAAGCAGAGCAGCGTGCGGCGGTAACCGTTGCCTTGCTCGTTCTTGTATTCGACGATCTGCTGCATCGCCCGACGCGAGTTGACGGTGTACGCCTTCAGCTCGATCTGAACCACCGGCACGCCGTTGATCAGCAGAATGACGTCGTAGCGATGATGGCTGTTGTCGGTATTGATCCGCAGCCGATCGATTACCTCAAAGCTATTCTTGCACCAGTCGCGAATGTTGACGAGTGTGTAATTGAGTGGAGTACCGTCGTCGCGCTCAATGGTGTCACGATCACGCAGCGATTTAGCGGCGTCAAAAACATCTGAGGTCACGATTTTGTCCAGGAGCCTTTGGAATTCGGCGTCCGACAGCTTGACCCGGTTCAGCTGCTCGAACTTCGCACGGAAATTGGACTTGCCCCGATAAAGTGGAGAGGCATTTGCTCAGCAGACCGCGCGTTTTTCGAACTGTGCGGGGCTGAGGTAGTCGAGTGCCGAGTGACGCCTGACGGGGTTATAGAAGCCGTCGATGTAGCGGGCAATGTCACGTGTCGCATCAGCGCGGGTGAAGAAGGTGGTTTGCCAGACCAGTTCGGATTTCAGCGTCTTGAAGAACGTCTCGACCATGGCGTTGTCGTAGCAGTTGCCCTTGCCTGACATCGAGATGCGGACGCCGTGGCGGCGCAGCTCGGCCTGGTAATCGACCGAGCAGTATTGGCTGCCGCGGTCGGAGTGGTGGATCAGCCCTTCGGGCGGACGCCGCATGGTGAGAGCGGTCTGTAAGGCAGCGATCGCCAGCCTGCGGTGCAGGCGGTCACCGACCGCCCAGCCAACGACCCGCCGTGAGAACAGGTCGATCACGACGGCGAGATAGATCCACCCCTCCCGCGTCCACACGTAGGAGATATCGACGCCCCACTTCTGGTTGGGTCCAGTGGCCGTAAAGTCCTGGTCGATGATGTTGGGGGCCACCGGCCAGCTGTGCTCGCTGTCGGTGGTGCGCTTGAAGCGGCGCTTCTGGCGCGCCCGGAGATCGTTGTCGCGCATCAGCCGCGCGGTTCGTCGCCGGCCAACGGCGAAGCCGTTGTCCTGCAACTCGCGCGTCATCCGCGGGCTGCCATAGGTGCCGTTCGACAGCGCGAACGCCGATCGGGCGTGCACGAGCAGCACCAGATCGGCCTGCTGCCGGCGGCTTGCGGGTCGATCCTTCCAGGCAAAATAGCCGCTCGGGCTGACGCCGAGCAGTCGGCACAGACGGGTGATGGGGAATGCCGCTTTCGCCTGATCGATGAGTTTGAACTTCATCGACTTCCCTCCCGGGCGAAAAAAGCGGTAGCCTTCTTCAGGATGTCGCGCTCCTGACGAAGGATCGCGTTCTCGCGGCGCAGCCGCTTCACCGGCGATGCGCATCACCGCCTCGACCAGTTCGTGATCCCAGATCCGGCCATAGTCGGGGCCGGTCACTGCGCGCAGTTCGATCCGCCCATCGCCGGCTTCGAGCGTTTTGACCAGTTCGGCCCGGTGCGAGGACAGGCCGTGCTGGAGGTTGATGCCGGCGAGCGGCGCGGGCAGCTGGCGTAGGTACCCGGCGGGCGCACCAACCAGTCCGCAGAGCTGGCCGAACGACCAGTGGGTCGGAGCGACGGGTTCGGGGCAACCCGGAATGGCCAGCGCGAGGCGGCTGACGTCGTTGGTCCGCGCCTCAACGCGGAGTGACTTGGTCTCAACGGTACGTGCCGTAGCGCGGTCGGCGCGCGAGCGGACCGCGTCGTGCAGAGCGCTCAGCGAGAGATAGCGCTCGTCGGCGGGGCGTGAGAACCATTCCGAGGAAACGCGGCCGATCCGTTGCCCTCGCGAGATATCCACCTTGAAGCCGCTCGTCACCGGCCCGGCATCGACATCCACGTCGCGCCGCACATCGTTCTTGATCATGGCAAAGCCTTTCGCGACGGGCGGCCGCGAGACTCTCTCTCGACCTCGAACCCGTCACGGAAAGCGCAGCCGCTCTCTCACTCTATGTCTCGAACAGCGCAGCGATATCTGTCATCCGACGGACGAGGCGACGCGGACTGTCGGGGAGCGGTAGGAAGCTTTCGCGTTCATAGAACCGCGCCGCGGCATCATCTTTGGCATCAACCAGAATTGCGAACGAAGCGATCTCGCTCCGAACCGCCCGGTGAAGCGCATCCACCAGAAGGAAGCGGCCAAGCCCCGAGCCGCGGACCGTCAGATCGGTCGCAAGACGGCCGAGCAGAGTTGCCGGCAGGCTCGGGTAGCGCGGCAGTCGTTTCGAAAGACTAGCCGGCAGATCCGTGAGCAAAATACTAGTGGCCGACAGGGTGTAGAATCCCAGAACGAGGTCATCGGCACGCACGGCCACGAACGGCGCTGCGACACGCCGGCGGGCGTCCTGACCGGCTTGCTCGCGAAGGTATCGATCGAGTGGCTCGGATCCGCAGGCGAACCGCGAACGGTCCTGCGTCGTCAACGGCTCAATCCGGATACTTCTGAGGTCCACAAGTTTGCGCTCAGGCGCCGGTGATCTCCCGGTAGCGCTGGACGCTTTCCACAAGGCGAGCATTTACCGGCGGCGGGGCCAGCAATGCATCGACGAACGCACGGCTGTCCGACGCGCTCAGCGAGATAATTTCGTGATCCGCCAGCGTACGCCTTGCCGCCTCTTGTACGCTGGCAACAACGAAATCGGTCACGCTGCGACCCTCGAGCTCAGCGGCACGTTGGATGAGACTCTTCTGCGCCGATGTGATGCGAGCTTCGAGACGCTCGACGCGGGGTCGTTGGCTGAGGGATGAAGACATGGTTTCGATGTACGGCAAATTGCCGGGTCCGGCAAGTCTGACGGTGGGACTTTCTGCAACGGCCATAAGCCTGCTGAGCTTCCCGTGCCCGAATTAAAGATCGCCGAAGAAATTGCCTGCTGTTGCTTCCGGAGGTGGCCACCGAGCAGCTGGTGGCGGGTGATGTATCCCGCGTTCACGCCAGGTATCGAGTGATTCATCAGGAGATGCATGTCGAGGTCGTTTACCAATGCGACCTGACCAAGGGTCCGGTAAGTTTGTCGGAGTTCGTTGCCCCATTTCGACAAGCGATCCCGGCTTTCTTTGTGCTCGACCAGGTGACCGGTCGCGCCGTCCGACGGGAACAGCCATATTGCGGATTGCTCCGGATACATTTGCCGGCCGAGCCGCATGGCGCGGACGACGCACCGAACCATTTCACGCGACAGCGGGATGTCGAACGCGCGCTCCTCACCGCCTTTGGGCTTGGGAATGTGAATCACACGTTCGCGAAGATCGACGTGCTCGATACGGCTCTTATTGATTGCGTCAGGACGGCTGCCGGAGAGCAGCAAGAAAAGATGGAACTCGCGTCGGAGCGGGTTTTCCAATGCTCGCAACTCATCGAACCACGTCGTCAGGTCGGTCGGGCCAAGGCCGCTGTCCCGGCGCTTCTCCGTATTCCAATCAACCGCGAGAACCGGATTTCCAGCGGGCAGCGACAAGCTTGATCGACGAGCGTGATTATAGATTGCGCGCAGGCTCCGCATGCAGCCATTCGCGATATCCGGTCCATTCAATCGAGTCAGATCATCGTGGCGAATCCGTACCAGTCGGGGATTGTGACCAAGGTCGGCGAGCGGCTTATCCGCCCAGTCGCGCAGGAGACGCTCAACATGGTCTCCGTAGTTCGCGATCGTACCTTCGGCACGGCCCTTACGCCTCATGTAGCTATCGCGATACGCCTCCCATGCTTCTCGAAGCGTCGGCGCGTCGCTGACATCCCGCTCAATCGGCGCGACTGGCTTGGGGCGCGGGTCAACGCCGTCAGCGATAGATCCGAGCAGAATCTTCGCCTTGGCGCGAGCGTCCCGAGCGGTGATTTTACCTACTTCGCCCACCTTGACCCAGATCGTCTGACGATTGGAGCCGACCCAGAGGTCACCTTGGACAAGATAGCTTTTCGACCGCGTGCCGCACCGGACGAAAAATCCCGGAAGGTCAGCGTCACGAACAATTGTCTGCCCCTTGCTCGTGAGCGGCAACGCCATGACGGTGCGATCGGAAAACGAGAAGCGGGCTGCCATGGCAATCCTAGCACGGTGTTTAGCACGGTGGTTGCATGAGCTGCCCCCGATTTCGTGGACACCGAGATAAGGTGTTTCATGGAGCTGGAGGGTAAGATGCAACGACGACGGTTTAGCCGGGAGTTCAAGCTCGAGGCGGTGAAGCTGGTGCGTGAACGCGGGGTGACGGCGGTGCAGGCCGCCCGCGATCTCGACCTGCATGTGAACGTGTTGCGCAAGTGGGTAGTCGAGCTGGCGGCTGATCCGGGGTCGGCATTTCCCGGGCACGGTCAGCTGAAGCCCGAGAGCCAGGAGCTTGAGCGGCTGCGGCGCGAGAACGCGAAGCTGAAGGCGGAGCGCGACATCCTAAAAAAAGCGGCCGCCTACTTCGCGAGGGACTCGATATGAGGTTCGCCTTCATCGCGAAGCACCGGGGGATCTGGCCGGTGTCGTGGCTTTGCGGGGCGCTCGGTGTCTCGCGCAGTGGTTTTCATGCCTGGCTGTCGCGCGCGCCAAGCGCGCGGACGCGGAGCGATGAGATGCTCGGCGCGAAGGTGCGGGCAAGCTTCATCGCTAGCTATCGGACCTACGGTGCCCGACGGGTGTGGCATGATCTTCTGGCCGAAGGCCTGTCATGCGGCCTGCACCGCGTCGAGCGGCTGATGCGCCAGCAGGCGCTGAAGGCACGCCCGCGGCGGCGCGGGCTGCCAAAGGACGACGGCGAACGGTCGGTGATCGCCGGCAATGTGCTCGATCGCCAGTTCACCGCCGACGCGCCGAACAAGAAGTGGGTCGCCGACTTCACCTACATCTGGACCGCCGAGGGCTGGCTGTACGTCGCGGCCGTCATCGACCTGTTCTCCAGGCGCGTCGTCGGCTGGTCGATGAGCGACACGATGACGGCGCAGCTCGTCACCGACGCGCTGATCATGGCGATCTGGCGCCGGGGCAAGCCCGACGCTCTGCTGCATCACTCAGACCAAGGCAGCCAATACACCAGCGAGCAGTTCCAGCGGCTGATGGCCGACAACGGGGTCACCTGCTCGATGAGCCGGTCGGGCAACGTCTGGGACAACGCGGCGATGGAGAGCTTCTTTTCCTCGCTGAAGACCGAGCGCGTCGCCCGCAAAATCTACCGCACGCGCAATCATGCCAAGGCCGAGGTGTTCGACTACATCGAACGCTTCTACAATCCGACCCGCCGCCACTCGACCCTGGGCTATCTCAGCCCCATGGACTTCGAGAAGCAGGCGGTTGTAGCTTAACCTCGTGTCCACGGGTCCGGCAGCAGCTCAGCAGGCCGATCAGTCTCGGCATCCAGTTTCGCCACGCTAAGCCACTTTGCTAAAAAGACAAGCGTTCCCTGTGACTTGTGCGACGAATGGTAAGCCTAGCGCAGAGAGAAAGATCGTGGCGTAAGGCCCTAAACGACACTACGAAGCTGATCGCGAGCCTGCATGCCGATCCGCGCCATCACGATGTCGTCTCGCTGGACTGGAGTGAGGAGAAGCGCGAGCGTCTGTATCCGAATTGGGAGATGGAGCAGGTCAAAGCCGACGACATCCGTGCGGTGCTGCAGGACGCGCTCGAGACCGCCGAAGACGAGAACAACGTCGCGGCACTAAGGCGTATTCTCGAGCACCTCGCTTTGGGGCCGCTGGATTCGCTTTGGCGAAGCTAATTAGGTGGGCAACTTGCACCGCGTTGTTCTTTCTCCCCGCGCAGAGCGGCCGTTCAGCTCACGGCCAATTTTTCTCGTTCAGGGATGAATTAGAGCCAAATGCGCAAACGTCGGCTCCTGCTGGAAGCAGACGTTCGCCTATTCGCGCCAGAGTGGCGGCAAAGTTTCAATCTAAATCGTTTCGAGCGCCTGATTCCGCCCGCTGGAATCAGCAATACACTCGCATGAACGGGCCTCCGGTTTAGGGGGCCGACCAAAGAGTGCTGAATGACAGCATGTGTGAAGGATATCGGGCGCCGCTTGGCGTACGATATCCTTCACACAGGAAACCGCGGGCCCCGGGGGCTGATCTATGGGTTTTTCGGTTTCTGGCTGGATGTCCGGCGAGCGGATTGGCTTCCGGACTGCATATTGGCGCGCGGTAAAAGGGCAGCGGCCAGTGGTGCTCGGCATGGATGGTGGACCGGATTGGGGCATCTGACGGGCAACCGAGCGGTGGTCGCCGGTCTGAGCGCGAGCGGCATCATCGCCCGGGGCGCGGTCGCCTGGGCGGATAGCGGGGATGGGCCGTGCCGGGTCACGGCGTGAACGCCCGGTTCGGCGATGGGCCGGGCGGTGGTGCTCGCGGCTGATGCCCTCGCTCGAAGGTCTCGATGACGACCATGTGGCCGCCGCAGCATGGGCATGGCGGGCGGGTATCGGCAGGTTCCTCCCCTGTGTCCTCGGCCGGTGGCGCGACGGCGAGCAGCTTGCGGGCGAGATCGAGGCTGGTCTTGCGCGAGGACGCGGCGAGAAGGCCGTAGTGGCGGATGCGGTGGAACCCGCGCGGCAGGACATGGAGCAGGAAGCGGTGGATGAACTTGTCGGCGGCGAGGGTCATGACCTGCTGCCGGTCAGGACCGCTGCGGCCATAATCCTTGTAGCCGAACGTCACGCTGTCGGTGTCGAACGCGATCAGCCGGCTGTTCGAGATCGCGACGCGGTGGGTGTAGCGCGCCAGGTAGGCGAGCACCGCCTCCGGTCCGGCGAACGGTGCCTTGGCGTAGACGACCCAGCGCTTCTTGCGAACCGGCGACAGGTGACGGAGGAACGCGCGCCGCTCAGCGAGGTGCGCCATGCTACCGAAGAACGCTAGCCTGCCGGCATCATGGAAGGCCATCAGCCGGGTCAGGAACAGCCGCCGGCACAGCGCGCCGAGGACGCGCACCGGCAGCAGGAACGCCGGGCGCGACGATATCCAGCGCTCGCCCTCGGGTGCAATGCCGCCGCCGGGCACGTCATGTGGACATGCGGATGGTGGGTCGTCGCCGACCCCCACGTATGCAGCACCGCGGTGATGCCGGTTGCGGCAGCTGCTATAAGCAACCCGCCAGTGCCCGCAGTCGGTGCAGGCCTCGACATGCCCGCCGAGCGCGGCGGTGCGACAATGCTCGATCGCCGACATCACCTTGAGCTGGTGCAGGCTGAGGTGCCCGGCATGGCTGGCCCGATATGCGGGTCCGGCGCTGCGGAAGATGTCGGCGATCTCGAGGGAGGCGCGCACGCGGCGTCAACCGGCGGGCGTCTTCCCCTCCATCAGCGCCATCAGCCGGTCGAGCGGACCGGTGACCGCGCGGATCGTGCGCGTCGCGACCTTGGTATAGAGTGCGGTCGTCTCGAGCTTGCTGCCCGAGCAGCACCTGGATCACGCGGATATCGACGTCCTGCTCGAGCAGCTGTGGCGAGAGCATGGCATTGCGGTCCTTGCGTCCTTTACCCTCCTCGATGCGGAGCAGCATGCGCTTGCTGTCGACATCGTCCACCTTGAGGTGCGCGACCTCCGACACGCGCAAGCCCGCACCATAAGCGACGCCGAGCGCGGCGCGGTACTTGATGCCGGCGCCGCCTCGAGCAGCTTCGCCACCTCCTCGACGCTCAGCACGTCGGGCAGCTTCCTGGGACGACGCGCCAGCACCAGCCGCCGCGACAGATCGGGTCGCTCGAGCGTCACCCCGAACAGGAAGCGCAGTGCCGACACCGTGCCGTTGATCGTCGACTCTCCGACACCGTGCTCGCGCTGATGAAGCTGGAAGCGTCGCACGTCCTCGGCGGTCGCGGTGTCGGGCGAGCGTGCCAGGAATGCCGCGAAGGCGCGGACGTGGCGGACATAGTCGTGCTGGGTCCGCGATCCCATCGTCCGCATCGCCATGTCGTCGAGCATGCGCTGACGCAGCGGGGTGACGGGGCGGTCGTTCGGTTGAGTGGCCATGGTCGAGTTCCTTTCGTTGAAGGAACTCCATCGTCCGCCACCGTCTCCGCGGGGCAAAACCTCAACCCAGGCGCGCTATCTCACCGCCCACACCAATGCCGCGCAGCGGTTTCGTGCTCTGGGTCTCGACCGCTACCAAGCTGCCGCTCGGCTTGCGCCACATTTCCAGCCGTTTAATCGATCGGCACAAGACCCCAAAGCTGGTCGTGCCAACCGCCCGCTGCATTCCCGTTCTCCGTGTCCGGCAGGCGGTTTGGGGAACTCAATCGGGAACAGTTCTCGGGAAAGCATAGTCTGGCAGGAGCGCGGCACATATCGCAAGGGCGTTTCCCGCTAGACTTTCCCAACCAGAAATGATCCTTTCGTGATCCAAAGCGGGCCTTTGCGGCTTCGGTGACGGGCATGAAGAAGCTGACGATCGTACCTTCGGGGTCGCGGAACTGAAACGAGCGGTTGCCCCAGGGCAGGAGCTTGGGTTCGTGCACCAACTCGGCCCTTTCCTTCAGACGAGCGAACCCGGCATCCACGTCATCGGCCATGAACTCGAGGATCGCCTTGCGGTTCGCGCCGGGCTCGGCGCTTCCTTCGCTGAACGCCGCTACGGTTTCGGCGCTGCCGATGGCCAAGGTGGCGGCGGGCGTGACGATCTCGGCAAACGACGGAGCGAGCCAGTCGGCGGCTTGGCCGGTCACCATCTCATAAAAAGCGACCATCGCCTTGAGGTCGGCGGCAATCAGACGGACAGAGGCGAACTTCATCATTAGGGTCCTATAATCAACGGGTCGGGCTTGTGTCGGACAGGCTTGTCGCACAACGCTGCTGACAGCGTCCTGTCAGCAGGAGTCGTAAGCCGATGCGGCGTGCCGAACGCCTTTTCCAGATCATCCAGATCCTTCGCCGATCGACCCTGCCAGTGACGGGAGCCGCCTTGGCTGCCGAGATCGAGGTGTCCACGCGAACCGTGTACCGCGATGTCGCGGACCTGATGGCGCAGCGGGTGCCGATCACGGGCGAGGCCGGGCTCGGCTATTTGCTGGCAGCCGAATACGACATGCCGCCGCTGATGCTGACACCAGCCGAATTGGAAGCCGTCGCCCTGGGCGCGCAGTGGGTCGCCGGACGCGGCGATCCGCTGCTCTCTCTCGCTGCCCGTGACGTTCTCGCCAAGATCGCTGCCGCCGTACCCGCCCGCCTAAGGCCGTTCATCGCGGAACCGAGCACGTCGACGGAGCCATCCCTCAACGATAGGGAGGAGGTGGTAGAAACCACGAGCTTGCGGGACGCCATTCGCAAGCGGTTGAAGCTTCGCCTCCTATACGGTGCCGAGAACGGCGAGCGGACCGAGCGTATCGTCTGGCCCGTCGTGCTTGGCTACTCCGACACCAAGCGCGTCCTGATCGCGTGGTGCGAGATGCGGCAGGGCTTTCGCCATTTCCGCACTGACCGGATGCAGGCTGCCGAACTCCTCGATCAGCCGATCAGCGAACCACGCGGCTCGTTGCTCCGGCGCTGGGAGGCATGGCGGTCGGCAGAACTCGCAAAGACCGAACGGCGCGCCTGAAGCCAACAGGCCACAGACTGCCATTTTGGATCGCCATTCCCGTTTCAATATCGTTCTTGGGAAGAGGATCGGAGATTGTGCGAGGTCACTGGCGAAAGGCGGTGTGTTTGAGGAGGTTTACACCTTTGGAACCGCCACGCGAACATGCCAAAACACGCGTGGCGGGTCCGGTCAAGGACAGGAATCGTCCCATTCAGCCTTTCTTCGCCTCGAAGAAGCCGGTCGCCTGAACGAGCCGGCCGTCCTCGCCGAAGCGTGCGAAGCTAGACCCCTTCAAGGCTTCGGCACCCTCGCCGTTAAGCATCGTCCACTGGAAGAGGCCTTGGCCGTTATGCTCGAGGAAGCTGTCGTTGCGAAAGCGGGCGCCCGGGAACTGTTCCTTCGTCTTGCCGATGCGCTCGGCGAGCGCCTCCATGCCGTGGACCTTCGACGTCGGATAGGTGTAGACGATATCGTCCGAGACGCTCTGCCGCAGCAGGTCGCGCCATTCTGCCTCGCCTATCGGCGCCCAGGCGGACTGGTAGACGTTCCAGATCTTCAGGTGTTTCTCATCGTTCATTGTTCATCTCCTCGTGAGGACAGCTGCTTTTCCCGCAGCCAGGTTTCGATGGCCGAGTTCACCGCGTCGGGCCGCTCGACCATGAGCATGTGGCCCGCATCGATCGTCGCTTCCGTCAGGTCGACGCAGTCCGCCCGCATCGGCTCGGCCAACCTGCTGCTGACGGTTTCGCAGACCGTGTCCCAGGCTCCATGCAGGAACTGCGCCGGAAGCCGAAGGCGCCCAAAGTCGAACGCCTCCTTGGCGAAGGCCAGGTTGGCGTCGTCGCTCAGATACCACGCGTCCGCGCCGGAAAACCCTGTGACGGTGAAGGCGTCCACGAGTGTAGCGAATTCGTCCTCCGCCAGGATCGTCGCGGACGAGTTCGCTGTTGGCACGGATCGCGCCCGAACTAGCCGCCCTTCGCCCGGACGTCGGCGGTGATCGCCGGCTTACCCACCGCGGCCAGGGTTCCGGGGCGATACAGCGCGGAGAACGTCGCCGGGACGTTGACGTCTAAGATTCGTGCGGCGTCGCCGAAGCGTTCGCGGCAGAACCGCCAGTAATCCCATTGACCAACGGGGTACAGCGCCTCCGGATATCAGATTAGGCAGGGCGAATCCGCGCGCCAAGTACGGGACCGAAAGCCCCACGACGCCGCGACAGCGATCCGGGTGGTGGCTTGCGATGCTCCATGCGATCGGTGCGCCCCAGTCGTGTCCGACCCAGACCGCCTATACTCCCCCCAATGCGTCGTGGAGATCGACCATGTCGGCCGTGATCTCCCGAACCGCGTAAGCGGCGACGCAGCCGGGGGACCGACGATCCGCCGTAGCCGCGCATGTCCGGCGCGACGCAACGCCAGCCCGGCGCCGCGAAATGGCGGAGCTGTCGCTGCCAGAGCAGCCCGATCTCGGGCCAACCGTGGAGGAAGATCATGAGCGGCCCGTCCAGGGGACCGGCCTCGATCCAGGCGGTAGCGTGACGGCTGGTCTCAATCCGGTCCGCCCTCAATGCCATGGCGCCTGACATCACTGCGTTCCGGTGGCAATCAAGCGCCAATTGGCGACGGCGGCGACGCGATGCGGACTGGCCGTCTTCAGGTACTGGTCGCTCTCGACGATCTTCCGGAATCCGCGAAGCTGCAATAGCGGACGACGACGATATCGTTCCAGTCGTTGTCCGGCGAGGTGACCAGACCGCCCTTGCGACTGGCGGCGAGAACCACTTCTACCCCCTCGACACCGAGCTCCTTGGCAACGGCGACAAATTCGCCAGCGTACCCCTCGCAATAGGCACTGCGCACATCGAGCTTAGCATCCGGGAACCCGTTTTCGTATTCCACCTGCTCCCGGAACCAGAGGAGGTTGACCATCGTCACCGGACCAGCGCCGATCGATGCCTCGGCGGAGTCCATCGCAGCAGTCGTGAGGTCGTTCAGCTTCATTTCCGTCGCCATTTCTGACAAAATGCTGAATACTGTCATGATGTCAGTTTGACAATAGCAGTCACGATGTCAGTTTGGAGCACGGCGATTTCCAGATCGATCAAGGCCGAGCGAGCGGTGGGTGGCGCGACAGACGTCTTCACGCGGTACGGCTACGCGCGCACCACGATGGCAGACATCGCCGCGCGG
>JANOOK010000035.1:0-17110 GCA_031421275.1 Sphingomonadaceae bacterium | reverse complement strand
GAAAGCGTTGAGTTTGTCCAGTGTTATCGCGTCGTCGAGGCTGAACGGCCCGGCGCGGGTGCGGCGCAACATGCTGACGTGACCGACGGTGCCGAGCGCCAGCGCCAGATCGCGCGCGAGGCTGCGGACATAGGTGCCCTTCGAGCAGGTGACCGCGAAGGTCGCGCTGTCGACCTCGGCATCTAGCAGCGCGAAATGGTGGATGACCAGCTCGCGGCTGGCGAGTTCGACGACTTCCCCCGCGCGCGCCAGCTTATAGGCGCGCTCACCGTCGACCTTGAGCGCCGAATACACCGGCGGCGTCTGGGTGATCGGTCCGGTAAACTGCGGCAGCGCGGCACGGATCGCGGCGGCATCGGGCCGCACCGGCGACGTCGCCGATACCACACCCTCGGCATCGTCGGTCGCGGTTGCCGTGCCCCACGCCACCGTGAACCGGTACGCTTTGGTCGCATCGAGCATCCGCCCGGCGAGCTTGGTCGCCTCCCCCAGCGCGATCGGCAGCACGCCGGTGGCGAGCGGATCGAGCGTGCCGCCGTGGCCGATCTTGGTCTTGGGATAACCGAGCTGCCGCAGCACCCGTTTGACCCGCGCAACGCCATCGGCCGAGGTGATGCCGAGCGGCTTGTCGACGATCAGCCAGCCGTGGAGGGGGGTCAATCCTCGGAAACCTGGTCAAGTAACCGGGTCACCGCTGCCGAGAGTTTCGGCAACTCGTCGGTGGTGACCAGCCAGATCAGCTCAGGATCGACACGGTCGTAAGCATGGCGGAGCCAGTTTCCAATGTCGGCGATACGCCGCCACGGGATTTCCGGCTCGCTCAGTTTCCAGCTCTCGTCGAGGTGCCGCGTGGCCTCCGAGATTACTTCCAGACCGCGTTCGACCGCACTCCGGCGCAGCCAGTCGCCTTCGAACTCTTCGCGGCCGATGGTCACCGTCGCATATTGGATTGCGGAGATTTGCAGCGCGATGTCGACCAGCCGTAAGCGCTGTGATCGCCGACCCGTCAAAATACCTGCTTTGCTTCGCGTTCGATACGCTCGCGCAGGTAAGGGTGGAGCGACTTGCGCGTCATTACGTCGGCGCGGCGACCGAGAACCGCTTGCAGCGTGTCGCGAACGGCCATGACGTCGAACAAACTCAAAGCGCGGCGGTGGTCAAAAAACAAGTCGACGTCGCTGTCCGGCCGATCGTCGCCGCGCGCGACGGAGCCAAACAAGAACAGCGCGTCGACGCCGAGTTCACGCAGTTCAGGCTCAGCTCTTCGGAGGCTGTGACTGATCGGTTCGGTAGGCATGCCGGCCTCATAGCATGCCGAGCGCCTGCCGAGAACCGGGGCGTCACTCCCCGCCCAAATCCCTCGCGACATGCGGCGAGCGCAGGATGGCATCGATCTTCGCGCCCGCGTCGAAGCTGTCGTCGAGCTCGAATTTCAACGCCGGGGTGATCTTGGTGGCCAACGCACGGGCGATTTCACCGCGCATCCACTTGCTGTTCGCCCGCAGCGCCTTGAGCACCTCGGCTTCGTCCGCCCCGCCGAGCGGCTTGACGAAGCAGATCGCCAATCGCAGGTCGGGCGTGACGCGGACTTCGCTGACCGAAATGATGTGGCGGTTGATGACCTCGTCACGCACGCGGCCTTCGGTCAGCAAGGCAGCAAGCGCGTGGCGGACCTGCTCACCGATGCGCAGCAGGCGGACCGACTTGCCGGGATCTGGGGCGGTACGGACGGACATCTGACGTCAACTCGGCCTTTCTACCCCTCGCCCGTCCTTACGGGAGAGGGCGGGGCCCGCGCCTGCTTAGGCGTGGGAGGGTGAGGGGCTTACTTCCTGCTTCGGACCGAGAGCGAGAAGCAAGGCCCTCACCCCGCCCCTCTCCCGTAAGGACGGGAGAGGGGGAAGTAAGTAAGTTACAACACCCGCTCGCGCGCCTCGACCTCGAATGTCTCGATGACGTCGCCGGGCTTGATGTCGGTGTTGTTCTCCAGCCCGATACCGCACTCGAGCCCCGAGCGGACCTCGTTGACGTCGTCCTTGAAGCGCCGGAGCGACGAGATCGAGGCGACGTAGATGACCACGTCGTCGCGCATGACACGCGCCTTGAGGTTGCGCTTGATCGTGCCTTCGATGACGCGCGCGCCCGCCGCCTTGCCGGTCTTGCCGGCCTGGAATACTTCGAGCACCTGCGCGCGGCCGACGACATTCTCGAGCATTTCGGGCCCGAGCTGTCCGGCCATCGCTAGCCGGACGTCATCGGTCAGCGAGTAGATCACGTCGTAATATTTCAGCGCGACCCCGTCCCGCTGGGCGATCTCGCGCGCCTTGGCGTTGGCGCGAACACCAAAGCCGATGATCGGTGCCTTCGATGCCGCCGCGAGTTGCACGTCGGACTCGGTGATGCCGCCGACGCCCGAGTGCAACACGCGCACCTTGATCAGGTCGGTCGAGATCTTGTTGACCGCGCTGACGATCGCCTCGACCGAACCCTGCACGTCGCCCTTGATGACCATCGGATATTCCTGCGCCTTGGTCGCCTTGAGCGCATCGAACATCGACGCGAGGTCGGCGGGCGCGCTGACCGTGCGGGCGGCGGTGAGCAGCCCGGCGCGGTAGCTGGCGACTTCCTTGGCGCGCGCCTCGGAGTCCATGACGCTGAACGGATCACCGGCGCGCGGGACGCCCGATAACCCGAGCACCTCGACCGGCACCGACGGCCCGGCGGTCTTCACCTGGACGCCCTTGTCGTTGAGCATCGCGCGAACCTTGCCCCACTCGGCCCCGACGACGAAAATGTCGCCGGTCTTCAAGGTGCCGCGGTTGACCAGCACCGTCGCCAGCGGCCCGCGGCCCTTGTCGAGCTTGGCCTCGATCACCGTCGCCTCGGCGGCGCGGTTCGGGTTGGCCTTGAGGTCGAGCAGCTCGGCCTGCAGCAGGATTTTCTCCTGCAGTTCGTCCAAGCCGGTGCGTTTGGTCGCCGAGACCTCGACGTCCTGAACGTCGCCGCCGAGCGATTCGACCTGCACGTCGTATTGGAGCAACGCGGTACGGATGCGCTGGGCGTCGGCACCGGGCTTGTCCATCTTGTTGATCGCGACGATCATCGGCACGCCGGCGGCCTTGGTGTGATTGATCGCCTCGACCGTCTGCGGCATGATCCCGTCGTCCCACGCCACCACGAGGATGACGATGTCGGTGACGTTGGCCCCGCGCGCCCGCATGTCGGTGAAGGCTTCGTGGCCGGGCGTGTCGAGGAAGGTGATCTTGTCGCCCGACTTCAGCTCGACCTGGTACGCGCCGATATGCTGGGTGATGCCGCCGGCCTCGCCCGCGACGACGTCGGTACCGCGCAGCGCATCGAGGAGACTGGTCTTGCCGTGGTCGACATGGCCCATGATGGTGACCACCGGCGGGCGTGACTGCAGCTCGGTATCCTCGTCGACCGCGCCGATGACGCCGACTTCGACGTCGGCATCGGAAACGCGGCGGATGTTGTGGCCGAACTCGCTGACCACCAGCTCGGCGATGTCCTGATCGACTTCCTGATCGACCGCGGCACCCATGATACCGAGTGTGCCGAGGACGCGGATGACGTCGTTGACCCGCTCGGCCATGCGGTTGGCGAGTTCCTGCACGGTGATCGTCTCGGGGACGATGACCTCGCGGACCTGCTTCGCCTGCCGGCCGCCGCCCTGATGGGCGCGCTTTTCCTTCTCGCGGCTGCGGCGCAGCGCAGCGAGGCTGCGGACGCGGACGCTGTCGTCCTCGGTCAATGCCTTGGTGACGGTAAGCTTGCCCGATTGGCGGCGGTCGTCGGTACGCCCGCGGGTCGGCTTCGCAGCCAGTCCGCGCTTGCCGCCGTCGGACTCGTCGTCGATGATCGGCGTGATCTGGCCGGGAACCCGGGTGCGGGTTTCGGCGGGTGCTGCCGGGCGCGTGGCGAGTTCTTCCTCGACGCGCTTCTTCTCTTCGGCGCGCAGGCGATCGGCTTCAGCGGCTTCGACCTTGGCCTGATCCTCACGAATCCGCGCTTCCTCGAGCGCGCGCATCCGGTCTTCCTCGCCTTGCCGCAGCATCGCCGCGAGCTTCTCCTGCGGCGTCAGGCGCGAGGTGTCGACCGTCGGACGGCGGGACGGCGCGGGCCGCATCGGCGGACGCGCCGTCTGAGCTGGCGCGACAGCGCGAACTGCCGGGGCGATCGCCGGCGGAGCGGCAGGCGCAGCGGCGGACTTTCTCGCGGCTGCCGCGGCACCCGGTTCTGGCGCAACCTCGGCTGCAGGTTGCGGCGCGGACGCGGGGCCGGCGACCGGTGGCGCGGTGTGCGCCTCGACCGCCGGAGCCGCAGGCTGAGCAACCGGCGCGGGTTCGGCCGGCCTGGCGGGCACGACCCGCTCGACCGGCGTGAACATCACCGGCGGCACGACCGGGCGCGGTGCCGCAACCGGCGCGGGCGGTGGCGGTGCGACAACGACCGGCTCGGGCGCTGGCGGTGCGGCTTCGACCGGCGCGGGATCGCCTGGACGATGCAGCACGCGCGCGCGCTTGACCTCGACCACCACCGATTTCGAGCGGCCGTGGCTGAAGCTTTGCTTGACCTTGCCGATCTCGACGGTCTTGTTCAGGCCAAGCGGGGCCCGCATGCCGAGCTTGGGTTTGTTATCGTCACTCATGCCGGACCTTGATACCTTATCTCGCCGGAAGCGGCCGACGCCTCCGAAACCACATCATTCACGCCGTTGAAGGCCAGCCACCGATCGAGCGCGGCGACCACGCGCGACGCCCCGGCAGAGTCGCAGACCGCGGCGTGTACAACATTTTCGCGGCCCAAGGCCAACGACAATTCCTCGCGTCCGACCGGCAGCACCCGCACCGCAATGTCGCGCTCCGCCGCCAATGCCTTGCCGTCGAGTTTGCGGATACCGTCCGGAGCCGCGTCGGCCGCGTGCAGCAGCAGTCGTGCCCGCCCATTGAGCAGCGCGTCGCCGATCCGCTCGGTCCCCCATATCAGGTGCCCGGCCTTGTTTGCCAAGCCCAGCCCGTCCATTGCCCGGCGCTTCAGCCCGTCGGCAATGCGCTCGACGAGATCGTCGGGCACGGCGATGCTGTTGGTCTTGAAGGCGCGCATCAGCGCCCCGCGCAGGCGTCCTTTACCTGCCGCGGTGGCGATCAGCTTGGCGTCGGGCGACAGCCACGCGCCGCGCCCCGGCGCGCGCGCGCCGAGATCGGGCAGCACCGCACCATCGACGTCGAGCGCGAGCCGGATCAGCTCGCCCCGCGCGCCGTGTTCACCGCTGATGACGCAGCGCCGTTCGGGTCCGCTTAAGCTGTCATTCTGGGACATCCGCGTGCGCGACCTCCCCAGCTTCGGCCTTCGTATCAGTCGGGGCGTCGTCGTCCTCGAACCAGTGCGCGCGCGCCGCCATGATGATGCGGTTGCCGTCGTCGTCGGAGATGCCGAACGCTTTCAGGATGCCGCTGTGCTTGGCGACCAACTCGTCGGTGGCGAGGTCGCCCAGATCGTCGAGGTTCTTGATCCCGGCCTTGCCGAGCGTCACCAGCATCGGCTCGGTCAGGCCGTCGATCGCTGCCAGTGCATCTTCGACGCCCAGCTCCTGCCGTTCGGCGCGGGCGGCGGCTTCCTTGCGCTCGAGCGCCTCGACGGCGCGGTTCTGCAGCTCGGCGGCGATGTCCTCGTCGATGCCCTCGATGTTGGCCAGCTCGCTGACGTCGACATAGGCGACCTCGTCCAGGTCGCTGAAGCCTTCGGCGACAAGCAGCTGCGCCAGTGTCTCGTCGATGTCGAGCTCGGTCTCGAACAGCGCCGACTTCTCGACGAACTCCTTCTGGCGGCGCTCGCTCTCGTCCGCCTCGGTCATGATGTCGATCTGACGGCCGGTCAGCGCGCTCGCCAGCCGGACGTTCTGCCCGCGGCGGCCGATCGCCAGGCTGAGCTGGTCGTCAGGCACGACCACGTCGATGCGGTTGTCGTCCTCGTCCATGACGACCTTGGAGACTTCGGCGGGCTGCAGTGCGTTGACGACGAAAGTCGCGACGTCGGGCGACCACGGGATGATGTCGATCTTCTCGCCCTGCAGTTCCTGCACGACCGCCTGCACGCGGCTGCCCTTCATGCCGACGCAGGCTCCGACCGGGTCGATCGAGGAATCGCGGCTGATCACGCCGATCTTGGCGCGGCTGCCGGGGTCGCGTGCGACTGCCTTGATCTCGATTATGCCGTCGTAGATTTCGGGGACTTCCTGCG
This sequence comes from Sphingomonadaceae bacterium, assembly GCA_031421275.1. Classification (GTDB taxonomy): domain Bacteria; phylum Pseudomonadota; class Alphaproteobacteria; order Sphingomonadales; family Sphingomonadaceae; genus Polymorphobacter_B. Next base: position 10,849 of record JANOOK010000035.1, on the reverse strand, counting down.
CGAACAGCTTCTTCATGAACTCGCCCGCGGCGCGGCTCAGGAAGATCTGCGGCCCGCGAACTTCGCGGCGCACCGACAGGATCAGCGTCCGGACCCGGTCGCCGACGCGCAGCACCTCGCGCGGGATCTGCTGGTCGCGGCGGATGATGCCCTCGGCCTTGCCGAGGTCGACGACGACATGCCCGAACTCGGCGCGCTTGACGATGCCGGTGATGATCTCGTTGACCCGGTCCTTATACTCTTCATACTGGCGGTCGCGTTCGGCATCGCGGACCTTCTGGACGATGACCTGCTTCGCCGCCTGCGCCGCGATGCGCCCGAACTCGATCGGGGGTAGCGGGTCGATGATGAAGTCGCCGATCGCGGCGTCCTTCTGCAGCTTCGCCGAATCGCGCAAGCTGACCTGCTTGAACAAATCTTCGGGGTCCTCGACGACTTCGAGGACGCGCCACAACCGCAGGTCGCCGGTCTTTGGATCGAGCTTGGCGCGGATATCGTTCTCCGAGCCATAGCGCGCGCGCGGGCGGCGCGCTGGATCGCCTCCTCCATCGCCTCGATGACGATCATCCGGTCGATCGACTTCTCGCGCGCCACCGCATCGGCGATGGCGATCAGCTCGGCGCGGTTGGCCGTCACCGCCTTGGCGGCGTTCAGCGCGTTCGAACTGGCAACAGCAGCGGCAACAGCCATCAGTCGTCTTCCTCTTGGTCGTCGTTCGCCGGCGCGGGCTGTTCGATGATCTCATCGGCCCCGTCGGCATTGAGCGGGCGTGTCGCCTTGATCAGCTTGTTCGTCAGCACCAGCTTGGCACCTTCGATTGCGGCCAGCGGCACGACTGTCGGCCCCGCGGTCGGCACCTCGATCGTCACGGCGTCGAACACCAACGGCCCGATCGTGCCGTGCAGCCGCTTCGGACCACCCTCACCCGGAAACAGCTTGAGCCGCACCTCGTGTCCGATCCACTTAGCATAATCGGCAGCGCGTGTCAGCGGCCGGTCGATGCCCGGCGACGAGACTTCGAGGCGGTATTCATGCTCGATCGGGTCTGTGGCATCGAGCATCTCGGACAGCGCCCGCGAGATCGTCGCGCACTGCTCGAGCGTCAGTTGCCCGGTGGCGCGGTCCTCCGCCATGATCTGCAACGTCTGCGCCGACTTGCTGCCGTTCATCTGGACGCGCACGAGGTCGTAGCCGAGCTCGGTGACGATCGGCGCGATCAGCGCGGTCAAGGCGATATTATCGAGCATTCGGCTCCGTGTCACAGGGCGGCGGCTGGCGGCGGGACCATCCCGACCGACCTTCAAGCCGTTACCGATATGAAGATCGACGCGATATAGGCGAACCTGTCGCGGTCGGCAAGCGGGGTCGACAAGTCGAGTTCCGCTCTCCTAAACGTGGCATCGACCGCAGGCGACGCCGGCACGAGAGGAACGACGTCACATGGCGATCGACGCAGCAAGCAACGCGCGCACCGCAGCCATTCTAGGGCTCGAGACCCAGGCCGGGGCCTATCTCGCGCGGCTCCTGCTGGCGCGCGGCTACCGCGTTGCCTGCACGGCGGCCCGGCCGGCCACTGGATTGGCAAAGCTCGGGGTGGCGGACGAGGTCGCGCTGTATCCCGACATCGCCAGCGCGCTGACCATCCTCCCCGCGGAGATTTACGACCTGCGCGGCCCCACGCCGACGCGCACCGCCGACACCGCCGCGCTGCTGGCACTGGTCGCCGGGCGGCCCGCCAGGGTGTTCAGCGCCGGTCCGGGCCCTGCCCCCGACGCAGCAACGGCGTTGGTCGAAGCGGCTCGCCACGCCGGCATGTTCGCGGTCACCGGGCGCATGTTCGCGCACGAATCACGCTTGAATGAGGACGCTTCCTCGATCACGCGCATCGTCGCGGCGAGTGCCGCCGACGTTGTCCCGAACGCGGATGACCTTGCCACCGCGACCGACTGTGGCTGGACCGCCGAATACGTCGATCCGATGTGGCGCATGCTGCAACAGGCTTCGCCCGGCGATGTCGTGATCGCCACCGGTCGCGTGCTCACCGGTCATGATGTTGCCCGCCATGCCGCCGCGTATTTCGGGCGAGACCTGCCGCCTTTGACCGACGTCGCGATTTCCGGCGAGGTCGGCGACCCCGCGACGGCACGGGCTGCGCTCGGCTGGAGCGCGACGACGTGGGGCCGCGATCTCGTCCGCATTCTTTGCGAGGGCGTCGCCGAGAAAGCCTGATCTGTCGCGCTACTCGCCCGCCGACGCCAGCGTCCGCCGGGCTGCCTTCAGATGCGGAATATCGTACATCTTGCCGTCGATGCCGATCGTGCCCGCGTCGGGGCTCGCGGCGAAGGCCGCGACCACCCGGCGGGCCTGCGCGATATCCGCCGCCGACGGCGCGAAGCCGGCGTTGATGACCGGCACCTGATCGGGGTGAATCGCGAGCCGCCCGGTGAAGCCGTCGCGCCGGGCCCGGCGGCAATCGGCGGCAAGTCCGGCCAAATCGCGGAAGTCGGCGTACAGCGTGTCGATCGGCGCAACCCCGGCGGCGGCGGCGGCGAGCAGGCAGTGCGCGCGGGCCAGCTGGTATGGAAACGTCCAGCTGCCGTCGGCGTCCTTGTTGTCGGTCGCACCGACCGCTGCTCCGAGATCCTCGGCTCCCCACGTCAGCGCCGCGAGCCGCGGGTGCGGCGGCGCGTAAGTCCCGAGTGCGAACATCGCCGCGGGCGTCTCGGTCGCGACGACGGCGATCCGCGTCGCACCGACGGTCATGCCCGCAGCCGCCTCGAACGCGTCGAGATAGTGGCCGAGCTGGACGATGTCTTGCGCGCCGTTCGACTTGGGCAGCATGATCCCGTCCAGCCCCGGCCGCACGACGGCGGCGAGATCACCGAGCGTCAGTCCGGTGTCGAGCGGGTTGACGCGCACGTAGAACTGCCAGCTTCGCTCCGCAGGTTCGGCCAATATTCTCGCAACATGTTCGCGCGCTTCTGCCTTCATCCCCGGCACCACCGAATCCTCGAGGTCGAGGATCAGCGCGTCGGCCCCGCAGCCCTGTGCCTTGGCGAATTTGCGCGGGCTGTCGGCGGGGACGAACAGCAGCGAGCGCAGGCGTGCCGTGATGGTCATGCGGGCTTGCCCAGCATCAACGCGGCGCGCGTCGTCCGGCAGACGACGCCGTCGTCCTGGTTGAGCCCGATATGCTCGAAGGTGACGATGCCCTGCCTCGGCCGCGATGCCGACGGCCGCAGCGCCCTGACCGTCGTTTCCGCGCGGATCGTGTCGCCGGCGAACACCGGCAGCGGGAACGTCGTCTCGGTCATGCCGAGGTTGGCCACCGTGGTCCCGAACGTGGTGTCCTGCACGCTCAGTCCGATGATCAGCCCGAGCGTGAAGATCGAGTTGACCAGCGGTCGCCCGAACTCGGTCGTCGCGGCATAGCTGTAGTCGATGTGCAGCGCCGCCGGATTATATGTCAGCGACGAGAACAGCATGTTGTCCATCTCGGTGACGGTACGCCGAATCTCGTGTTTGAAGCGACGGCCGACCTCGAACTGCTCGAACCAAAGACCGGCCATATGCGCTCCTGCTGACTTCGCGTGCTGCTCCCTTCCCCGCCCTTGCGGGAGAGGGCTCCAGCACTCACTTCATCGGAACCACACGGCCCATCGTCATCGCATAGCGCACCCGCACCAGCGCCGTCGGGTCAGTTTGCGGGTCGCCGTCGACCGCGATCAGGTCGGCCGCCTTGCCAACGGCGAGCGTGCCGGTCTCGCTCGCGATCCCCAGCAGCGCCGCGCCGCTTTTCGTTGCCGCGATCAGGGCGTCGCGCGGGGTCATGCCGCCTTCGCTGACCATTAGCGCGACCTCCTCGCCGTTGCGGCCGTGTTCGTACACCCCGGCATCGGTGCCCAGCGCGATCGGCACGCCGCCGACGTACGCCGCGTGCAGCGCCTTGCCGACCTGGCTCAAGGTCTGGTTCGCTTTGGCCTCGACGTTCGGCGTGTAGAAATTCTTGCCGACGCGCGCCTTTAGGCCTTCGAACGCCATCAGCGTCGCGACGAAGTAGGTTCCGTGCGCCTTCATCAGCGTGATGTCGGCGGCGTCGGCGTAGGTCCCGTGCTCGATCGAATCGACCCCGGCGCGGACCGCCGCCTCGATGCCGCGGGCACCGTGCGCGTGCGCTGCGACCTTGAGCCCGAGCCGGTGAGCGGTATCGCAGATCGACCTCATCTCGGCATCGGTGAAATGCTGTTCGAGGCCTTTCGCCCCATCGTCGAGGACGCCGCCGGTGGCATGGAACTTGATCACGTCGACGCCGAGCTTGGCGATGGCGCGCGTCGCGGCGGCGCAACCGTCGACGCCGGTGCAGACGCCGATCTGCGGATGCGCGAGATCGATCGCGTCGCCGACGTCGGGGGTGATGCCGACGGTGTCGTCGCCGTGCCCGCCGAGGATCGACAGCGCCGGGCCGGCGGTCAGGATGCGCGGTCCGGCCTGCAGGCCGTCGCGGATCGCATCGCGCACTGCAATCGTCGCACGCTTGTCGCCGCCCAGCTCGCGCACCGTGGTGAAGCCGGCCCGCGCGGTGACCAGCGCGTTGTGCAGCCCGCTCGCCACCGCATATTCGGCGGTGCGCTTGGGCGCGAGGTGGGCGTACCACGGCTCGGGGCCGGATTCGAAATGGACGTGGACGTCGATCAGCCCGGGCAGCACGGTCCTGCCGCTCATGTCGACCAGCGTCGCGCCGGCCGGCACCGCCATGTCGGCGGCACCGATCGCGGTGATGCGGCCGTTGTCGACGATGATCGTGGAAGGCCCGCGTGCCGGGAGCGCCGCATCGGTGACCAGCCGCCCGGCGCGGATCGCGAACGTCTCGGCAGCGGCGGGAAGGGCTGCGGCGGCGAGCGCGACTGCGACTGCCGCTTGGATGATAATATACCGCAATGTGCTCCCCTTTGTTTCTGCTCCCTCTCCCGCCCTTGCGGGAGAGGGTCGGGGTGAGCGACTACTTGTTACCGGGGCCGAAGCAGGAAGCAAGACCCTCACCCAACCCTCTCCCGTGAGGACGGGAGAGGGCTAGAAAGCCAAGCGAGTCCGTAGCAGTAGCTTGCATTGGCGCGCCACGCTGACGCACTCTGCCGACGTTAGATACTTTGGAGCCGCCATGCATCGCCGCCAGTTCATCGCCAGTGCTGCCGCCGCGACCGCGGTCGCCGCACTGCCCCGTCCACTCGGCGCAGCGCCCGCTGCGACCGGCGAGGATACCAGGCTGGCCGTGTTGCTCGACGCCTTCTTCTACGAGGGCGTCGACGAGAATCCTGAAGCTGCGACCGGGCTCGGGCTCGACAAGGGCATGCGCGCAACACTCAAGTCGCAGCTCAACGATTATTCGGCGGCGGGCAAGACGGCTCGACTCGAGCGCGTCAGGGAACGGCTGTCGCGGCTGCACCGGATCGACCGTAAACAGCTGTCGGCGGCCTCGGCGCTCGACTACGACATCATCGACTATGACCTGTCGCGCACCGTTGCAGCGGAGACGCGGTTCACCTTCGGCTCGGCGCGCGGCAACTTCCAGCCCTATGTCATCACGCAGCAGCAGGGGCCGTACCGCGGCATCCCCGACTTCCTCGACGCGCAGCACAAGATCGTCAGCGCGGCCGATGCCGACGCCTACCTCGCGCGGCTGCGGGCGTTTCCGAAAGCGCTCGACGACAGCCTGGCGCGGCAGCAGGCCGACGCCGCGCGCGGCGTGCTCGCGCCCGACTTCGCGCTCGACATCACGCTGCAGCAGCTGCACGCGCTGCGCGACCAGCCGGCGGCATCGACCGTACTGGTCGACTCGCTGGCGCGGCGCGCCAAGGCGGCGGGGCTGACCGCCGACTATGCTACCCCGGCGACGCAGATCGTCACCGCCGAAGTGTTCCCCGCCTTCGACCGGCACATCGCCGCGATCACCGCGCTGCGGGCCAAGGCCAGCCCCGAGGCGGGTGTCTGGCGGCTGCCCGACGGCGCGGCTTATTATGCCGCGGCGGTCAAAAGCTCGACGACGACCGAGCTGACGCCGAACGAGGTCCACAAGCTCGGACTCGAACAGGTCGCCGAGATCAGCGGGCGGCTCGATGTCATGCTCAAGGCGCAGGGCCTGACGCAGCGCAGCGTCGGCGACCGGCTGACCGCACTCAACGCCCGCGCCGACCAGCTGTACGCCAATGATGCAGCGGGCCGCGCGGCGTTGCTGACGCAGCTCAACACCCAGATCAAGGCAGTGTACGCCAAGCTGCCGGGCGCGTTCCGGACACTGCCGCGCGCGCCGATCGAGGTTCGCAGCGTCCCGGTATTCATTCAGGATGGGGCGGCGAACGGCTATTACAACGGTGCCGCGACCGACGGGTCGCGCCCGGCGGTGTTCTACATCAACCTCAAGGACACCGCCGAGTGGCCGAAGTTCTCGCTGCCGACGTTGACCTATCACGAGGCGGTGCCGGGGCATCACCTGCAGATCAGCATCGCGCAGGAGTCGACCGCGATCCCGCTGATCCGCCGCCGCGGCGGCTATTCGGCGTACACCGAAGGCTGGGCGCTCTACGCCGAGCAGGTCGCCGACGAACTCGGGCTGTACGCCGGCGATCCGCTCGGCCGCATCGGTTATCTGCAGAGCTTCCTGTTCCGCGCCGCGCGGCTGGTCGTCGACACCGGCATCCACGACAAGCGCTGGAGCCGTGACAAGGCCACCGAATATCTTGTCGCGACGACCGGCTACGCGCGCGGCCGGTCGCAGCGTGAGGTCGACCGCTACTGTGTCGGCCCGGCGCAGGCGCTCAGCTATAAGGTCGGGCATACGCAGTGGGTCCGCTTGCGCGCCGCGTTGCAGGCAAAGCAGGGCGCGGCGTTCGACCTCAAGGCGTTCCACGACGTGCTTCGGCAGGGCGCGATGCCGCTGGTGATCCTGGATAAGGTGGTTATAGCGCGGGCATAAGTTCAAACGCGACCTTAGCGCCCGCCCCGGAGTTGACCGCGCATGTCCGACCCGACCGCCACCCCGAAGCGCCGCGTCGGCACCACCGCCGCCGGGCTGACCGCGCTCGGCATCGTCTACGGCGATCTCGGAACCAGCCCGCTCTACACGATGCAGACGATCCTGACCGCCGTCGGCCCGGCGGCGTCCAAGGCGACGGCACTCGGCGTGCTGTCGTTGATCTTCTGGACGCTGCTGGTCACGATTTCGGTCAAATACTGTGCCTTCGTTATGCGCGCCGACAATCACGGCGAGGGCGGCATCCTTGCGCTGATGTCGCTGGTCGGCATGAACGACTGGCGGCGCGGTACCTACCTCGGCGCGACCATGGGCCTGCTCGGCGCGTCGCTGATCTACGGCGACGGGCTGATCACCCCGGCGATCTCGGTGCTCAGCGCGCTCGAAGGCGTCAATGTCGCGACGAGCGCGCTCAAACCGTACATCCTGCCGCTGGCGGTGATCATCATCGTCGGGCTGTTCGCGGCACAACGCTTCGGCACCGCGACGATCGGCAAGGCGTTCGGGCCGGTGATGCTGCTGTGGTTCGTCGTCATCGGCCTGCTCGGGCTGCTCGGCGTCATCCGGCACCCGGTGGTGCTCGAGGCGATCGACCCGATGTTCGGCATCCGGCTGCTGCTCGCCAGCCAGACCGCGGTGCTGGCGCTGCTCGGCGGCATCTTTCTGTGCGCCACCGGCGGCGAGGCGCTATACGCCGATATGGGCCATATCGGGCGCTTTCCGGTGCGGATCAGCTGGTATCTGGTGGTATTGCCGGCGCTGCTGCTGAGCTATGCCGGGCAAACCGGGCTGCTGCTCGACGGCAGCTTGGCGAAGGAGGCCAACCCGTTCTTCCTGCTGGCGCCGCAGTGGGCGGTGGTACCGCTGGTGATCCTCGCGACCTTCGCGACGATCATTGCCAGCCAGGCAATCATCACCGGCGCATTCTCGATGACGCGGCAGGCGATGCAGCTCGGCTGGATGCCCGGCTTCGACATCCGCCAGACGTCGGACAAGGTCTACGGCCAGATCTATGTGCCGGTGATCAACGTGCTGATGGGCATCGGTACGCTGATCATCACGATCACCTTCCGCAGCTCGGACAAGCTGGCGGGCGCGTATGGCACCGCGGTGTCGACGACGATGGTGCTGACGACATTGCTGCTGATCCGCGCCATGGCCCGCATCTGGAAGTGGCCGCTGTGGGCAGTGATCCCGACCGCCGGCGTGTTCCTTCTGGTCGACCTCGGCTTCTTTACCGCCAACCTTGCCAAGATCGCGCAGGGTGGCTGGATCCCGCTGACACTGGGCTTCATCATCTACGCCATCATGGTGTCATGGCGCACCGGCGTGACCGTGCTGCGGGCGCGGCTGTCCTCGCTATCGATGCCGTCCGCCAAGTTCTTCGCGAGGCTTAGCGAGCTGGGCACGCCGCGGGTACCGGGAACCGCGGTGTTCCTGACGCGCACCAACGACCAGATTCCGGCGGCGATCGTCGAATACGTCCGCAACATGGGCTCGCTGCACGAGAACGTCATCGCGCTGCGGATCGACTTCGAGGAGGTCCCCCGCATCGAACCAGGCCAGCGCTGCGATGTCGAGCAGCTTGCGCCAGGTTTCTGGAAGGCGACCGTACGCTATGGCTTCATGGAAAAGCCCGACCTGACCCGTGCGGTGGCAGCGCTGCCCGGCCTGCCCCGGACGATCGACTTCGAGCATGCAGTGTTCTTCGGGACGCGCGATACCGTCGTGCCCGGCAAGCACTCGGTGCTGACCGGGCTGCGGCTGTCGCTGTTCTCGTTCCTGTTCCGCAATGCGGTGCGCGCCAGCGACCGCTTTAACCTGCCCGCCGGGCGGACGATGGAAGTCGCCCGTCAGGTGGTGGTGTAAAGGACGCTTTGCTGCGGCAGGCAATTAAGCCGGGTTGTCGAGGCTGAACCAATCCGCATTCTCGTCATAGGCGAAGACCTCGCCGTAGCGTCCCCACTGGACGATCGAGCGCAGCGTTTGCGCCGCATATTCTTCGGACATGAAGTCTTCGAGCTCGTCGCGGAAGCGGCTGCCGGGGGCCTTGTGGCTGGCGCGGTCGTCGAGGACGCGGCGGATATGCGCCGCCATCGGCACATAGGCGAGCAGCTGCTGCCCGAACATGGCCTTGCGCTGGTCGGTTTCGGCATTGATGTAGCGGAATGCCGGCGGCAGCAGCCTGAGGTCGCCGCCCTCCAGCTCGGCGAAGCGCAGCAGCTGCAGCACCTCGGCGATCGGGAACAGCTCGTCGGCCTCGTACTGAAGCTCGCTCGCGAGCTGCGGCAGGTCGGCGTTGCCCTTGTGCGGCTCGGCCGCGACCGCTTCCATCAGCCCTGCCAGCGTGTTGGTCGACACGCGCGGCAGTGTCATGCCGAGCCCGGTGCCCGGGAACAGCCCCTCGCGCGGCTCGCCGGGCAGCGCCTTCTGCGTCATCCGCACATAGATGTCCTCGACCAGCGCGCGGAACGCCGGGTCCTGCCGGTTGCGCGGCTGGGTCAGTTCGACCTTGATCTCGGCGACGACCCGCCCCGGGTTCGACGAAAACACCAGGATGCGGTCGCACATCAGCACCGCCTCCTCGATGTTGTGCGTCACCATCAGGATCGACTTGATCGGCATGCGCCCTTCGGACCACAGGTCGAGCAGGTCGGTCCGCAGCGTCTCGGCGGTCAATACATCGAGCGCCGAGAACGGCTCGTCCATCAGCAGGATCGACGGATCGACGACGAGCGCCCGCGCCAGCCCAACGCGCTGCCGCATGCCGCCCGACAGCTCCTTGGGGTAGGCGTTCTCGAAGCCGTCGAGCCCGATCAGGTCGATCGCGGCCAGCGCGCGCTTGCGGCGCTCGGCCGGCGCGACGCGCTTCGCCTCAAGCCCGACCTCGACATTCTGCTGCACCGTCAGCCACGGGAACAGCGCGAAGCTCTGGAACACCATGCTGACCGTGGCCGGCGCACCGGCGCTGTTCGCGAAGCTGACGCTGCCGCCGGTCGGCACGATCAGCCCGGCGATCGAGCGCAGCAACGTCGACTTGCCCGACCCCGAGCGCCCGAGCAGCCCGACAATCTCATTGTCGAACAATGTCAGGTCGACGTCCTCGAGCACCAGCAGGTTGCTGCCGCCGGGCTTGCCGTAACTGTGCCGCACGTCGCGGACCTCGACGAGCGGCTGGCCGGCGGTGGTGTTCATGGGCAAGTTCCCAAAAAGATCACGTCACCCCCGCGAAGGCGGGGGTGACGGAAGTAGGTGCGGTAACGACGGCAGCAGAATGTTCGACCATCCACTCAATCCAGTCGTAACCGGCGCTCGCCATACCTGTACAGCGGACGCCACACCGCGCGGTTCAGCGCAATCACGAACACCGACATCACCGCGACCCCCAATGCGACGCGCGCGCTGTCGCCCGCCGCGGTCGCCTTGGCGATATACGCGCCGAGGCCGAACGCTTCGAGGTGCTGGTGCCCCCAGCTGACCGCTTCGGCGACGATGCTGGCGTTCCACGAGCCGCCCGAGGCGGTCAGCGCGCCGGTGACATAATAGGGAAAGATCGCCGGCAGCGTCACCTGCCGCCACCATTGCCAGCCGTGGACGCCGAAGATGTGTGCCGCTTCCTTAATGTCAGTCGAGATCGCGCTGGCCCCGGCGATGACGTTGAACAGGATATACCACTGCGTGCCGACGATGATCAGCGGCGTCAGCCAGATGTTGGGATCGAGCCGCCACGCGACGATAACGACGACCGCGAACGGGAACAGCACGTTTGCCGGAAACGCCGCGAGGAACTGCGCCACCGGCTGCAGCCGCTCGGCCCACAGC
>JANOOK010000034.1:0-2815 GCA_031421275.1 Sphingomonadaceae bacterium | reverse complement strand
TCGGCCGAGTTGCCGATCTGCCGACGAGGCAGGGTGACATCACGGTACAGTACATCCGCTTGAGATCAGCAATAAACGATAGGTTTACCATGACAGTCCAGCTTAGCCGCGAAAACCACTTTATCACTCGTATCGGTTGGCTGCGAGCTGCTGTGCTCGGTGCCAACGACGGGGTGCTGTCGACGGCGAGCGTCATCGTCGGCGTCGCTGCGGCAAACCCGGGAGCACGCGCTGTGCTGCTGTCCGGCGTAGCCGCGCTGGTTGCGGGAGCGATGTCGATGGCAGCGGGCGAGTTTGTCTCGGTGAGCAGCCAAGCCGATACCGAGGCCGCCGATCTCGCGCGCGAGGCAGCCGAGCAGAAGGCCGACCCGCGCGGTGAGACGCGTGAGCTGGCCGCGATCTATATTCAGCGCGGACTGACGGCGCCGCTCGCGAAAGAGGTCGCCGCGGCGCTGATGGCCAAGGACCCTCTCGGGGCGCACGCCCGTGATGAACTGGGCATCACCGAGGTCTCGACCGCAAACCCCGTCCAGGCGGCGATGGCTTCAGCAGCGTCGTTTTTCGCCGGCGGTATCTGGCCGGTGCTTGCTGTGGTGATCGCACCGACCGCGACACTAATCTATGCCGTTGTCGCAGTCGCTCTCGTCGTGCTCGCGGTGCTTGGCGCAGCCGGTGCGCGGACCGGTGGAGCAAAGCTGCTGCCTGCAACGATGCGCGTGGTTTTCTGGGGAGCACTGGCCATGGCGGTAACGGCAGGTGTCGGGCGGCTATTTGGAACAGCGGTGGGATAAGGTTCACCACACAGATAGACGTTGTCTCGCTAAGCTAGAACCCGGGACTGCCGGTATTCGGCGACGATTCTCGACACGGTCGGCTGGCTCACACGATAGAGACGCGCCATCTCAGCTGCCGATTTGCGTCCCGATATGACGCTGTCGGCAATCTCGGCACGCTGCTTGTCGCCGAGTTTGCGGCGGCGTCCGCCGACCCGTCCCTCCGCTCGGGCTTGAGCAAGACCGGCGCTGGTCCGCTCGCGGATCATCTCGCGCTCGAACTCGGCGAAACTGCCTACCATCTGCATCATCATGCGCCCAGCTGGCGTCGTCGTATCGATTGCCTCTGTGAGCGACCGAAAGCCCGCGCCTGCGAGCTTGATGCGCTCGATCAGGTGCAGCAGATCCTTTAATGAGCGGGTCAGCCGATCGAGTTTCCAGACGACGATAACATCACCGTCGCGCAGCTGCTTCAGCATGTCTTGAAGCACCGGCCGGTCCCATCGGCCGCCGGAAGCTGTTTCCTCGAATACGCGCTGGCAACCCGCTGCGGTCAGCGCCCTCAGCTGGGCAGCATTCGACTGTTCGTCGCCCTTCGACACCCTCGCGTAGCCTATGAGGTAAGATGACGCGCTCAAACCGGCTCCAGTCGATCATGCGGCCCATCCGGCAACTCAACTTCTATGGGATCGCCTGGGCGCACGGTGCCATCGACATCGACGACGGCCATGACGCCAGCTTTGCGCATCAGCCGGCCATCTACATCTCGATCAAGCACCGCGTGCATCAGCCCGGCCTCGAAGCGATCAATCTGAACGCAGGGGTTGCGCAATCCAGTTAGTCTGACAACTGCCTGCTTCCCGAGCTGAAGGCGCGTGCCACACGGCAGGTGAAGTAGGTCAACACCGCGGGTGGTAATATTCTCGCCGAGCGCACCAGGTAGCACCGCAAAACCTAATGCGGTCATTTCGGCAAAAAGCTCATCATGAATAAGATGGACCTGGCGAAGGTTCGGCTGGGTAGGATCAGCGCGAACGCGCGACCGATGTTGAACGGTGATGCCGGCGTGAGCATCGCCTTCGATGCCGAAGCCGGCAATAAGCTCGATTGAAGCCACAAGGGATTTCGAGAACCGGTGGTCGAATGATCGCGCTACTGCCCTGACCTCTCCAACCATCGTCCCAACCCCCATTCACAAACGGCCGTCTACGCAAGCCCGGTAGACCGAAGCTGCCACAAGAGCGCGACAGCCTTTCACAATCCTCTTTCATAGCGATACCGTAAGGCAAGTAGTTTTTGTTGGGGGCTGCCGATGCCGGCGCGAGTTCCGATGACCGAACGGCAGCGCGCCGCGCTGCTGGCTCTGCCAACGACCGAAGAAGAGGTCGTCCGCTACCATTCGCTTGACGACGACGATCTCGCGGAAATCGCCGAAGCACGCACGCCTGAAACCCGGCTCGGTTATGCACTACAACTCTGCTGTCTACGCTACCCGGGACGGCATCTGCGCGCGGGCGAGATACTACCTGCTGTCATGCTCGACCATATCGCCGAACAGGTTGGCGTCGACGCCAACGTCCTCGCCCGCTTCGCGCGCCGCGGTCCGACCCGCTACGAGCAGCTTGGCTCGATCAAACGCCGGCATGGCTTTCGCGACCTTACCGCCGTGGTCCGCGCTGAATATAAGGCGGCGCTTGCCGACGACGCGATCGGACTGATCGACGGCCGCATGCTGATCGATCGGCTGACGACGCGATTGCGGGCCGACAGGATTGTCATTCCCGGCGTGACCGTCATCGAACGGCTAGCAGCGGAGGCGATGCACGCGGCCGATCTCAAAGTCATTGCCGATGTCGACGCGCTACTGACTGCCGATCAGCGTGCCAGCCTAAATAGCCTGCTGTCCGACAAAGAGAATGCCCGCAAAAGCCGGTTGTCATGGCTGCGCGAACCGGCGGCGCGCGTCGGCGGTCGTTCGCTTGCCGAGATCCTCGACAAGCTCGATCTCGTCCGCGGCATCGGCGCGAGCGGCCTCGACCTGC
>JANOOK010000033.1:0-5793 GCA_031421275.1 Sphingomonadaceae bacterium | reverse complement strand
CGCCCCCGCTGCCCGATCCGCCGGCACGCGGCCCGACTATGTCCACCGCTTCGGCGGCGGCGTCGCCGACGGCGATGCGTCGATGAAGGAGCTGCTCGGCGGCAAGGGCGCGAACCTGGCCGAGATGTCGTCGATCGGGCTCCCCGTCCCGCCGGGGTTCACCATCTCGACGGCGATGTGCAGCGTCTATTACGACAACGGCGAGAGCTTCCCCGAAGCCTTGCGCGTCGAAGTCGCGGCGGGGCTGGCGCATATCGAGGCGAGCGTCGGCGGGGGGATCAAGTTCGGCAGCCCCACCGCGCCGCTGCTCGTCTCGGTCCGCTCCGGCGCGCGGGTGTCGATGCCGGGCATGATGGATACCGTGCTCAACCTCGGGCTCAACGACGTCACCGTCGCGGGGCTGGCGGCGGCGTCGGGCGATCCGCGATTCGCCTGGGACAGCTACCGGCGCTTCATCCAGATGTACGCCGACGTGGTGCTCGGGCTCGACCATTACCTGTTCGAGGAGGCGCTCGAAATCCTCAAGGAGGACCGCGGCGTCCACCTCGATACCGAACTCAGCGCCGACGACCTCAAGGGGCTGGTGGCGGACTATCTCGCCAAGGTCGAGGGCGAACTCGGGCGGCCGTTTCCGCAGGATCCGCAGGCGCAGCTGTGGGGCGCGGTCGGCGCGGTGTTCGGCTCGTGGCGGTCAGAACGCGCGCGGGTCTATCGGCGGCTGAACGACATCCCCGAAAGCTGGGGCACGGCGGTCACCGTGCAGGCGATGGTGTTCGGCAACATGGGGCCGACGTCCGCCACCGGCGTCGCCTTCACCCGCGACCCGTCGACGGGGCACGCGTCGCATTACGGCGAATATCTGATCAATGCGCAGGGCGAAGACGTCGTCGCGGGCATCCGCACGCCGCAATATCTGACGCTGGCGGCGCGCGAGGCGGCGGGGGCCAAGGCCGAGTCGATGCAGGAGGCGATGCCCGCCGTCTTCGACGAGCTGGCGGGCGTGTTCGCGCTGCTCGAACGCCATTACCGCGACATGCAGGACATCGAGTTCACAGTTCAGCAGGGCAAGCTGTGGATGCTGCAGACCCGCAGCGGCAAGCGCACCGCCAAGGCGGCGCTGAAGATCGCGGTCGACATGGTCGACGAAGGGCTGATCACGTCGGAGGCGGCGATCCTGCGCGTCGACGCGGCGGCGCTCGACCAGCTGCTCCACCCGACGCTCGATCCCGCAGCAAAACGTGATGTGCTGACCAAGGGCTTGCCGGCGTCGCCGGGCGCGGCATCGGGCGTCGCGGTTTTTGATTCGGTGACCGCCGAGCGCCGGGCGGGGCTGGGCGAGGACGTCATCCTCGTCCGCACCGAGACCAGCCCTGAGGACATTTCCGGCATGCACGCGGCGCGCGGCATCCTGACCGCGCGCGGCGGCATGACCAGCCACGCCGCGGTGGTGGCGCGCGGCATGGGGCGGCCGTGCGTGTCGGGGGCGGGCGGCATCGCGATCGACATGGCGGCACGGGTCATGCGCGTCGGCGGGCGCGAGGTCCGCGAGGGCGACGTGCTGACGCTCGACGGGTCGACCGGCGAGGTCATGTTCGGGAAAGTGGCGACCGTCGAGCCCGCGCTGGCGGGCGACTTCGGGCGGCTGATGGAGTGGGCCGACGTCCACCGGCGGATGGCGGTGCGGACCAACGCCGACACGCCGCTCGACTGCCGCACCGCGCGCGGCTTCGGGGCCGAGGGCATCGGGCTGTGCCGGACCGAGCATATGTTCTTCGAACCCAGCCGAATCACCGCGGTGCGCCAGATGATCCTGGCGGAGGACGAGGCCGGGCGGCGCGCCGCGCTCGCCAAGCTGCTGCCCGAGCAGCGGGCGGACTTCGCCGCGATCTTCGAGATCATGGCGGGGCTGCCGGTCACCATCCGGCTGCTCGATCCGCCGCTGCACGAGTTCCTGCCGCATGCCGAGGCCGAGTTCGAGGCGGTCGCCCACGCCACCGGGCTGGCGCTCGACGTGCTGCACCGCCGCGCGGCCGAGCTGCACGAGTTCAACCCGATGCTCGGCCACCGCGGCTGCCGTCTCGGCATCACCTACCCCGAGATCTACGCGATGCAGGTCCGCGCCATCTTCGAGGCGGCGATCGACGTCGCCGAGCGGTCGGGGGCGAGCGTCATCCCCGAGGTCATGGTGCCGCTGGTCGCCACCGCGCGCGAGCTCGAGCTGACCAAGGCCGCGATCGACGCCGAGGCGGAGGCGGTATTCGCCGAGCGCGGCCACCGGCTCGATTACCTCGTCGGCACGATGATCGAGCTGCCGCGCGCCGCGCTCCGGGCGGGCGACATTGCGGCGTCGGCGGAGTTCTTCAGCTTCGGCACCAACGACCTGACCCAGACCGCGCTCGGCATCAGCCGCGACGACGCCGGCCGCTTCCTGACGACGTATGTGGACCGCGGCATCTATGCGCGCGACCCGTTCGTGACGATCGACGTCGACGGCGTCGGCGAGCTGCTGCAGATCGCCACCACCCGCGGCCGGGCGGCGCGCCCGGCGATCAAGCTCGGCATCTGCGGCGAGCACGGCGGCGATCCGGCGAGCATCGCCTTCTGCGAGACGCTCGGGCTCGATTACGTCAGCTGCTCGCCGTACCGGGTACCGATCGCCAAGCTGGCGGCGGCGCAGGCGGCGCTACGGGCGCGAGGGTAGAGCGGACGGAGCGTCGCTCGCCGTTTGCGCGCCAATAGATGACGCCGTTTACACTGCCAGCTACAGCTGCCCCACATGGCCGACGCTTCCCCGATGATGGCGCAGTATCTCGGCCTGAAGGCCGGGGTCGCCGATTGCCTGCTGTTCTACCGCATGGGTGATTTCTACGAGCTGTTCTTCGACGATGCGGTCGCCGCCGCGGCCACGCTCGACATCGCGTTGACGAAGCGCGGCCAGCATGACGGGGCCGACATCCCGATGTGCGGTGTCCCGGTACATGCGTCCGAAGCCTATCTCGCCAAGCTGATCCGCGGCGGCCACCGCGTCGCCATCGCCGAGCAGATCGAGAACCCCGCCGACGCCCGCAAGCGCGGTAGCAAGAGCGTCGTCGCGCGCGCCATCGTGCGCGTGGTGACGCCGGGCACGCTGACCGAGGCGGCGCTGCTCGATGCGCGCGCGTCGAACTGGCTGGCGGCGGTGGCCCCGGTCGGCGACCGGACCGGCGAGCGTGTCGGGCTGGCGTGGTGCGACGTATCGACGGGCGTGTTCCGCACGCTGTCGACGACCGCCGCGGGGCTGGAGGCCGAGCTGGCGCGGTTGGCCCCCGCCGAGCTGATCGCACCGGAAGGCTGGACCGGCGTGGGGGCTGGTGATCCGCCGACGCCGCGGCCGCGCGCCGAGTTTGCTTCTGCAGCGGCGGAGGCGCGGCTGAAGGCGCGCTTCGGGGTGGCGACGCTCGATGGTTTCGGCAGCTTCGGACGTGACGAGCTGGCGGCGGCGGGCGCGCTGCTCGCCTACCTCGAAGCGACCGCCATCACCCAGCTGCCGCTGCTGCGGGCGCCGCGGTCGTGCCCGGCGACGGGGGTCATGGCGATCGACGCCGCCACCCGTGCCAGCCTCGAACTGGCGCGCGCGGCGGGCGGAGGCCGAAGCGGCAGCCTGCTCGACGCGGTCGATCTGACGGTGACCGGGGCGGGCGCGCGCCTGCTTGCCGACGATCTGGCCGGGCCGCTGACCGATGCGGCGGCGGTCAACGACCGGCTCGAACTGGTCGGCTGGTTCGTCGACGCGGCGACGCTGCGCGACCGGACGTGCGAAGCGTTGCGGGCCGGGGCCGATCTCGAGCGTGCCCTCAGTCGCCTGGCGCTGCGCCGCGGCGGCCCGCGCGATCTGGCAGCGGTGCGCGATGGGCTGGCGCTGGCGCTGGCGTTGAAGGCCGCACTCGGTGCCGCGCCGATACTGGCCCCGCCGGCGTTGCTGACGGTGACGCTGGCGGCGATCGGCGCGCACGGGCAGGAGATCGACGCGCTCCGTACCGCGCTGGTCGCCGAGCCGCCTGTCGATATTGCGGCGGGAGGCTTTATCGCACCCGGCTATGACGCGGCGCTCGACGAGCTACGCGCCGCTGCCAGAGATGGCCGGCAGCTGGTGGCGGCACTGGAAACGCAGCTACGGGCCGAGACCGGCGTCGCGGCGCTGCGGATCCGGCACAACAATGTCCTCGGCTATCATATCGAGGTGGCCGCGCGCCACGCCGATCCGCTGATGGCGGCCCCCGACTTCATCCACCGCCAGACGCTGGCCGGGGTGGTGCGCTTCGGCTCGGTGGCGCTACAGGCGCTGGCGACGCGAATCGCCCAGGCGAGCGACCATGCGCTGGCCGCCGAGGCGGTGCACTTCGAGGAGCTGCGCGACACCGTGCTGGCACGCGCGGCCGCCATTGCGGCGACCGCGGCGGCGCTGGCGCGGCTCGATGTGGCGAGTGCGCTCGCCGAGCGCGCAAGCCAGGGCGGCTGGGTCCGGCCGCGGGTCGACGACAGCTGCGCCTTCGACATCGCCGCGGGCCGTCATCCGGTGGTCGAAGCGGCGTGCGCCAAGGCGCGGGTGCCGTTCGTCGCCAACGACTGCGACCTGTCGCCGGCGCAGCGGCTGTGGCTGGTCACCGGTCCGAACATGGCGGGCAAGTCGACCTTCCTGCGCCAGAATGCGCTGCTGGCGGTGCTGGCGCAGGCTGGGTCGTTCGTGCCCGCCGCGAGCGCCCACATCGGCATCGTCGACAAACTGTTCAGCCGGGTCGGGGCGTCGGACAATCTCGCGCAGGGCCGTTCGACGTTCATGGTCGAGATGGTCGAGACCGCGGCGATCCTGACGACCGCGACGCCGCGCAGCCTCGTCATCCTCGACGAGGTCGGGCGCGGCACCTCGACCTACGATGGGCTGGCGATCGCCTGGGCGGTGCTAGAGGCGGTCCACGACGGTCTCGCCTGCCGTTGCCTGTTCGCGACGCATTACCATGAGCTGACGCGGCTGTCGGCGCGGCTGAAGGCGCTGGCGCTGGTCACCGTTGCCGTCCGCGAATGGCAGGGCGAGCTGGTCTTCCTGCACGAAGTCGTGCGCGGCGCGGTCGACCGCAGCTATGGGCTGGCGGTGGCCAAGCTCGCCGGGCTGCCGCGGCCGGTGATCGCGCGGGCGAAGCAGGTGCTGGCGCGGCTCGAGGCGAACAAGGCGAAAACCGGCGGGCTGGCGGCCAGCCTGGAGGAGCTGCCGCTGTTCGCTTCTGCCGCCGTCCCCGAGGCGGACGTGCTGCGTGAGCGGCTCACGGCGGTACAGCCCGACCAGCTGAGCCCGCGCGAGGCGCTTGACCTGTTGTATGAACTGCGCGGGCTGGTTTGATAAACTATCACGAGAGACCTATCCTACTCCGCTCATCTCGAGCGAAGTCGAGGGACCTGCCCGGAGATGGTGCGTCCCTCGACTTCGCTCGGGATGAGCGGGGTCGGGCTGAGTTGAATGAGAGTTGAAGTGAGTAAGCTAAACCAGTGGCCCGAACGGGATCAGCTTCGCATAGTCCGCGGCGCCATACGTCGCCGCATCGTACACCGGCAGGCCACCCTCGCGCAGCCGGTATGCGTCTTCGACGATGCACGCCTGCTGCTCGATGCCGTAGCGCTCGAACGGCTTGCCGGGCAACAACGCGTAGTCATAGCGCGCGAACGGCGGACGCCGCAGGATGAGGTTGAGCCCCTGCTGATGCTGCCAGCAATGCACCAGTTCGTGGACTAACAGCGCGCGCAGCGGCAGCGACTCGCAGG
>JANOOK010000032.1:0-29303 GCA_031421275.1 Sphingomonadaceae bacterium | reverse complement strand
GCCGCGTGGTGGGCGACGGCGATGGCCGGGCAGAACTTTGCGGAAGAAGACCGGCTCGACACCGCGGCGTTCAACCGCGCGCTGTGGCGGGGGTTGAAGGGTGAGAAGCTGCCCAAGCAGCTGGCGGCGGCGAAGGGTGGGAGCGACGACGACTGAGCTACTCGCTTCCGAACACGCTTCCCAATATGCCCCCGATCGCGCCGCCCGCGAGTCCGGTGCCGAGCGCGCTGCTTCCCCGCCCGCTATCGCCGCTCGACGGCAGATAGCGGGCAATCTCCTCGGCCAGATTGAGGATCGGCATCGACTGCAGCCAGATCTTGCCCGGTCCGGTCAGCGTCGCGAGGAACAGCCCCTCGCCGCCGAACAGGATGTTGCGAAAACCCCGCATCATCTGAAAATCGACCGTCACGGTCGGCTCCTGCATGCCGATATGCCCGGCGTGGACGAGAAGACGCTCGCCCGCGCCCAGCGTCTTCTCGACGACCTCGCCCGACAGGTCGAGGAAGACCGTGCCCGGGCCGGTGACGCGCTGCAGGATGAAGCCCTCGCCGCCGAACAGCCCCGCGCCGATCCGCTGCTGGAAGAAGATGTCGAGCGTGACACTGCTCTCGGCGCACAGGAACGTCTCCTTGCGGCAGATCAGCGACTGGCCGGCGCGCAGCTCGACGGGCATGATTTGCCCCGGGAAGCGCGGCGCGAAGGCGACGTGGCCGGGGCGTTCGGCGGTGAACTCGGTGATGAACAGCCCGCCGCCGCTGACCGCGCGCTTCAGCCCGGCGAACAGCCCGCCGCCGGTGTGCGTGTCCATGCGGATGCTTTCGGACATCCACGCCATTGTCGCGGTCTGGCTGTAGATGCGCTCGCCCGGCACGAGGTCGATCGACACCGTCTGCATCGTCGTGCCCGAAACGTCGTAGCGCATGGCGGCCTCCTTGGGTGAGTTACTATGCTAGAACAGCCTGCGGCGGCTTGCTAGCCCTCTCCCACGCTTGCGATGCCGCTTATCTCGACCTCGCTGCCGTGCCAGCGAACGGTGTCGCCTGCCGACTTGCCGAGCAAGGCGCGTGCCAGCGGCGACACATAGGAGATCAGCCCGGCCGCCGGATCGGCCTCGTCCTCGCCGACGATGCGGAAGCATTGCTCGCGGCCGTCGGCATGCTCGAACGTCACCCGGTTGCCGAAGCGCGCCTGTGTGCCGTCACCGTCGTCGACGACCAGCCGGGCAGAAGCGCGCCGTGCGGTGTAGTAGCGCAGCTCGCGTGAGGCCCGCGCCATCGCGGTGCGGTCGGCGCTGATGTCGCCCGCCGCCTGCGCCGCGCTATAGCTCGCGCGTGCTGCCGCCAGCGCCGCGTCGAGCGCCGCCAGCCCGGTCGCGGTGACGTAGTTCGGATGCGCCGACACCGGCCGGTCGGGCAGATCGGCCGCCGCGGCTTCGCTGTCGCCCTCCTTGGTGAAGGCAACGCTCACCCTTTGTGCTTACCCGCGCTTCAGCGCAGCAAGCTCCGCCTCGAGCGCGTGGATCTTCAT
Organism: Sphingomonadaceae bacterium; assembly: GCA_031421275.1. Taxonomy (GTDB): domain Bacteria; phylum Pseudomonadota; class Alphaproteobacteria; order Sphingomonadales; family Sphingomonadaceae; genus Polymorphobacter_B. The sequence goes on along the minus strand of JANOOK010000032.1, from coordinate 27,776 downwards.
CGCCTGCGCGACGATGATCTCCTGGAGCGCGGTCCTCTGCGCCGCATCGGGGGCTTCGGCCGGGGCAGCCGCAGGCTCAACCTTCACGACAGGCCTGAACATTCCCGATGCCCGCGCGCGCTCCAGCAGCGGCGCGGCATTCGACGCAAGGCCGACGAGCGCTTCGATGAGGGGATCGGGTTTGGTCGCCATGCTGTTCACTCCGCTGCGACCAATGTAGGAAGGTCGACGAGCGGATACGACAGGCGCGTCAGCATTTCCTTCGGGCAGACCTGCCAGAAGTCGCCGCGGTTGCGGTCCCAGTCGAGCAGCAGCTGCGCCGACCACTTCGAGCCGGTCTCGGCGGCGTGCTCGGTGACGAGGTCGTGCAGCACGCCTTCCCAATGCGCGCTGCCGAGCCGGAACAGCTCGATCGAATCGCGGTTGATGCGGCGCGGCAGCTGACCGTCGGGGTCGTAAACGAACGCCATGCCGCCGGTCATGCCGGCCCCGAAGTTGTCGCCGACCTCGCCGAGGATGACCGCGGTACCGCCGGTCATATACTCGCAGCCGTTCGCGCCGCAGCCTTCGACGACGACCAGTGCGCCCGAGTTGCGGACGGCGAAACGCTCGCCCGCCTGGCCCGCAGCGAACAGCTTGCCCGCGGTCGCGCCGTACAGCACGGTGTTGCCGATAATCGTGTTGGCCTGGCTGGCCAGCGGCGACGACACCATCGGGCGCACGACGATCGTCGCGCCGCTGAGGCCCTTGCCGACATAGTCGTTGGCCTCGCCGAAGACTTCGAGCTTCAAGCCCTGCACCGCGAACGCGCCGAGCGACTGCCCTGCGCTGCCCCGTAACCGGACATGAACGTGCCCGGGTGCGAGCCCGGTCATGCCGTAGGCCTCGGTGATCGCGGCGGAGAAGCGCGTGCCGACGGCGCGGTGGGTGTTGCGCACGGTGTAGGTCAGCTGCATCTTCTCGCGGCGGTCGAAGACATGCTGCGCGTCGCTGAGCATCTGCGCGTCGAGGCTGTCGGGAACTTCGTTACGGTGCGTCGCAATCGAGAATCGCCGCGCGTCGTCGGGCGCGTCGACCTTGGCGAGGATCGGGTTCAGGTCGAGGTCGTCGAGGTGCTCGGCCCCGCGGCTGACCTGCCGCAGCAGCTCGGTGCGCCCGATCAGTTCGTTCAGGCTGCGGACGCCGAGCTTGGCGAGGATGTCGCGGACCTCCTCGGCGATGAAGCTCATCAGGTTGATGACCTTCTCGGGACTGCCGCCGAACTTCTTGCGCAGCGCCTCGTCCTGTGTGCAGACGCCGACCGGGCAGGTGTTCGAATGGCATTGCCGAACCATGATGCAGCCCATCGCGACAAGGCTGAGCGTGCCGATGCCGAACTCCTCCGCACCGAGGATCGCGGCGATGACGATGTCGCGCCCGGTCTTCAGCCCGCCGTCGGTGCGGAGCTTGACCCGGTGGCGCAGGCCGTTCAGCGTCAGCACCTGATTGACCTCGGACAGCCCCATCTCCCACGGCGTCCCGGCGTATTTGATGCTGGTCTGCGGGGAGGCACCGGTGCCGCCGACGTGGCCGGAAATGAGAATGACGTCGGCATGCGCCTTGGCGACGCCGGCGGCGACGGTGCCGATGCCCGCCGAGCTGACCAGCTTGACGCAGACCCGCGCGCGCGGGTTGATCTGCTTGAGGTCATAGATCAGCTGCGCCAGATCCTCGATCGAGTAGATGTCGTGGTGCGGCGGCGGCGAGATCAGCATGACGCCCGGCGTCGAGTGCCGCAGCCGCGCGATCATGTCGGTGACCTTGAAGCCGGGCAGCTGCCCGCCCTCGCCGGGTTTCGCGCCTTGGGCGACCTTGATCTCGATCTCCTCGCAGGCGTTCAGATATTCAGCGGTGACGCCGAAGCGTCCCGACGCGATCTGCTTGATGCCCGAGTTGGCGTTGTCGCCATTGGCATAAGGTGCATAGCGCGAGCGATCCTCGCCGCCTTCGCCGCTGACCGCTTTAGCCCCGATGCGGTTCATCGCGATCGCCAGCGTCTCGTGCGCCTCGGGCCCGAGCGCGCCCAAGGACATCCCGGGCGTGACGAAGCGCTTGCGGATTTCGCTGATCGATTCGACGGCCTCGATGCTGACCGGGGTCTTCGCCCAATTGAACTCGAGCAGGTCGCGCAGATAGATCGGCGGCAGCTCGGCGACGGCGCGGCTGAAGCGCAGATATTCGGAATAGCTGTCGTTGGTCACCGCGCTCTGCAGGATGTGGATCAGATTGGCCTGATAGGCGTGCGCCTCCGAATTGGCGCGGTAGCGGTAGAGCCCGCCGATCGGCAGTGCGCCCGCCGCCTCGTCCCACGCCGCCTCGTGGCGCATCTGGGCATTGAGGAAGATCGACTCGAACCCCTCGCCCGAAATTTTGGCGGGCATGCCCGGGAAGAAGTCGTCGACCAGCGCCCGGCTGAGCCCGACGGCCTCGAAGTTATAGCCGCCGCGGTACGACGACAGCACCGCGATGCCCATCTTGCCCATGATCTTGAGCAGCCCGTCGTCGACCGCTTTCTTATAGCGCGCCATGCACTCGTCGAAGCTGCGGTTGCCGAACAGCCCGCGCGCCTGCCGGTCGGCAATCGCCTCCTGCGCCAGATAGGCGTTGACCGTCGTCGCGCCGACACCGATCAGCACCGCGAAATAATGCGTGTCGAGGCACTCGGCCGAGCGCACGTTGATACTCGAGAACGCCCGCAGCCCCCTGTTGACGAGGTGCGTGTGGACGCCGGCCGCCGCCAGGATCATCGTGATCCCGGCGCGCGTTGCCGACTGATTCTCGTCGGTCAGGAACAGCTGGCTCTTGCCCGAACGCACCGCATTTTCGGCTTCGGCGCGGACCCGCGCGATCGCGGCGCGCAGGCCGTCGGCCCCGTCGGCGACCTCGAAGGTGCAGTCGATCACTGCGGCAGCGGCGGCGTAGTGCGAGCGCAGCAGCTCCCAGCCCTTGTTGGTCAGTATCGGCGAGTCGAGCACCATGACGCCTTCCTGCCGGGCATCGTGATCGAGGATGTTGCCGAAGTTCGAGAAGCGCGTCTTCAAGCTCATGACGCGGGTTTCGCGCAAGCTGTCGATCGGCGGATTGGTGACCTGGCTGAAATTCTGCCGGAAGAAGTGGCTCATCATCCGTGGGGAGTCGGAGATCACCGCAAGCGGCGTGTCGTCGCCCATGCTGCCGGTAGCTTCCTTGGCATCGTCGACCATCGGCGACAGCAGCAGTTCCATGTCCTCCATCGTCAGCCCGGCGGCAATTTGGCGGTGACGCAGCGCCTCGCGGTCATAGGCGCGCGGCGGTTCGGGGCGATCCTTGCCGAGCAGGTCGCTGAAATTGCGGAAGCCCGCCACCCATTCGGCATAGGGATGCGCGCCGGCGATGCGGTCCTTGATGGCGCGGTCGCTATAGAAACGCGCCCCGTATCCAAACTCCCCGTCGAGGTCGACGGCGATCATCTGCCCCGGGCCGAGGCGGCCCTTGAGGATGATCGACGCCTCGGGGACGACGACCATGCCGGCCTCCGAGCCGGTGATCAGCAGATTGTCGCTGGTCAGCAGATAGCGCATCGGCCGCAGCGCGTTGCGGTCCATCCCCGCGAGGCACCAGCGGCCGTCGGTCATGGCCAGCGCGGCGGGACCGTCCCACGCTTCCATGACGCTCGCGAAGAACGCGTACATGGCGCGGTGCGTTTCGGGCATCGTCGCATCGTGCGACCACGCTTCGGGGATCAGCATCAGCTTGGCGGTCGGCGCATCGCGCCCCGAGCGCACGAACGCCTCGAAAACCGCATCGAGCGCCGCGGTATCGCTCGCACCCGCCGGGATCAGCGGCTTGATATCCTCCGAATGCTCGCCGAAAGCGGACGCCGCCATCTTGATCTCGTGGCTCTTCATCCAGTTCTTGTTGCCGCGGACGGTGTTGATCTCGCCGTTATGCGCGAGGCAGCGGAACGGCTGCGCCAGCCACCATTGCGGGAAAGTGTTGGTCGAATAGCGTTGATGATAGATCGCGAAGCGCGACACGAAGCGCGCGTCGGCGAGGTCGGGATAGAACACCGACAGTTCCTCGGCGAGGAACAGCCCCTTGTAGATGATGCTGCGCGACGACAGCGAGCAGATATAGAAGCCGCTGATCTGCGCCGCGATCACCCGCTTTTCGATCCGCCGCCGGATCAGGAACAGGTCCTTCTCGAACGCCTCCGCGCTCGCCTTGTCGGGATGCGGCCCGGCGATCATGATCTGCTCGATCTCGGGCCGCGACTGCATCGCCTTGTCGCCGATCACCGCGATGTCGACCGGCACCTGCCGCCAGCCGTAGATCGTGTAGCCGTAGCGGATGATCTCGGATTCGACGATCGTCCGCGCGCTCTCCTGCGCCGCCAAGTCGGTGCGCGGCAGAAAAATCTGCCCGACCGCCAGCCGGTTCGGCTTGGGCCGGTGCCCGGCGCGGTCGATATGTTCGTTGAAGAAATCGACGGGCAATTCGACGTGCAGCCCTGCGCCGTCGCCGGTCTTGCCGTCGGCATCGACCGCGCCGCGGTGCCACACCGCCTTCAGCGCATCGATCGCCGCGGTCACCACGCGCCGCGACGGCTTGCCGTCGGTCGCCGCGATCAGCCCGACGCCGCAGGCATCGGACTCCATGTCGGGACGGTACATGCCGAACTCGGCGATGCGGGCGCGTTCGGCGGGGGTGGCGGTCATGGCAGCAGACCCTCGATCTCGACGAAGCGCTGAATAGCGGCCCACGTCTTCAGTAGCGTCTCGCGCGAGTTCCAGGCTGCGTTGACCTGCGCTGCACGTTTTTCAGGATCAAGCGGGTACTCATGCGCAAGCGCATTGCGCGTGCGCACCGCGTCGGCCCAAATATCGGCACTTGGTAAAATACCGAGCGCGAAAGCCCGCCGGGTAACGTCACGAGACGTCAACCGCTCAATCTTGCCATACTCCATAATTTTCGAGATCGCCTTGAGTGTTCGGTGTAGCGCATCTTCGAACTGCTCGAAGCGTTTCAAGTACGCCAAGACAGCGGTTTCATCGACCAGCGAAAGCTGATCGAGGCGATCTGACTGTATCGGCATCAATGGCCCCAGGTATTCCACACTATCGCGAAAGCCTTTTTCAAGTCGCGAATTGGTCGTGAAATATTCCGCTAACAGTGCGCGTTCTTCGGCCGAAGTCATAGGATTACCCCATCCCGGTACGCGATCGCGGCGATAGGCGTCGGTTTGTGACCTCGTCCGGTAACGATAACATCGATGCGCTGTTGATCTATCCGAGCAAAGACCCTTTCCAGAAAGGCGTCTTTGTAAAACCAGATGTCGATATCTTCCGGTGTTTCGATGTGTAAATCGATATCTGCAGCCCTCTGGTCATCAATAACCCGGCTGCCAAACAGGCGCACCACCGCATCCGGCCCGAACGTCAGCCGTGTCGCCGCCTTGATCGCAGCGATCTCGGCGGGCGTCAGCTGCACGGCGGCACCGGTCTGCTCATCGCGGCAGCGGTGCGGGCGGTGCGCCCGCCGGCGGCGTCTGCGCCGGCAGCAGCCCGCAGAACTGCTGGCCGCTGCTCGCCGCGGCGGCGAGTTCGTGCTGGCGTGCGGCGCGGTCGACCTGCGCGATGTCGACCTTGGCTGCGGCCGCCTGCAGTTCGCCGATAACGCCGCGCGAAGCGGCTTGCAGAATCGGTTCGCTCGACGCCTGCATCTTCGCGCCGATCGCCGGGCGCAGCGGATCGAGCGTGCGGCCGGCAGTCTCAGGCGTCTGCGCCGCTGCCGACGCCAGCGTATCGGCCGGGACCACGCTGCGGAAGGCGCTGACGATGTTCGCCGACCATGCCGCGCGATTGGCGGCGACAGCGCGCTCGACCGCGGGCTTGAGTACTGCGCACCCCGGCGCGATGCCGAGCGTGTAGAACGACTGCGGCCCCGCCGGGTCCTCGAAAAACGTTGCTGCGATCATCAGGCGCAACTGCCGTTCGGGCTCGGCGATGCGGATAATCTGGGCATCGCTGACCGGCGGCGCAGCGTCGGCTATCGATGCGAACGCCGCGCCGAGCAGCGCCGCCACGAGCAGAGATGATTTACGCATCACAATCACTTTCCAGTTGCTGGAACTGTTGCCGGCGCGTCACCCTGCGCCGCCTTTATCTTGGCGACGATCGCAGGCATTTGCGCCATCATCGGTTTCAATAACACCGCCTGCGTCGCGTTGTTCATGTCGGCCATGATCTGCGGCTGCTTGGCGAGGATCGCCTGACCCGCCGGGGTCCGGTAGAACGCCGTTGCCCCCTCGATCTCGGCAGCGGTCAAGTTGCGCGCATAGGTCGATGCCGCAGCTTCGACGATCTGTGGCATCGCTCTATTCACCACCCGCCCGATCTCATCGGCCACCATCGACATGGCACCGTCGGTGCGCTCCTGCTCGGCACGGGTGGGTGCAGGCGCGCCCGCGGCAGCCCGGCCCGCGGCGACGCCCTTCATCATATTCATCATGAACGGCCGCATCATGTCACGCATCTGCGCGCCGACGTGCATCGCCTCGACCAGGTCGCGCGCGCCGGCGAGGCGCACCGGATCTACAGTCGCGGTCGACGTCGCCGGAGGGACCGATACGGCGGCAGTTACGGAGGCGGTGGCCAGTCCGATCGCAAGCGTCGTGAGCGTTGTTTGCAGCATCGTTTCCACTCCTAAGCCGCGACTCTAGCCGTGGCGGCTTTCGTTAGCAGATGCCGGTGCATCGCGGCAGCCACATCACGGCCATCGCGGATCGCCCAGACGACGAGGCTCGCACCCCGGACGATGTCGCCCGCGGCGAAGACGCCGTCGATGCTGGTCATCATCGTCTTGTGGTCGACCCGCAGCGTGCCCCAGCGCGTCACGCCGAGCGCGGGCGCGTCGAACATCGCCGGCAGGTCCTCCGCGTCGAAGCCGAGCGCCTTGATCACCAGCGTCGCAGGCACGCGGAAGCTCGATCCCGGCTCGGCCTCGGGCGAACGGCGGCCGCCCGGGTCGGCGGCACCCAGCCGCATGCGTTCGGCGCGGACCGCGCTGACGCCGTCATCGCTGCCCGCCTCGAAGGCTTGCGGCGCGGCGAGCCAGACGAACTCGACACCCTCCTCCTCGGCGTGCGCGACTTCGCGGAGCGAACCCGGCATGTTGGTGCGGTCGCGGCGGTACAGGCACTTCACCGAGGCCGCGCCCTGCCGCACCGCAGTGCGGACGCAGTCCATCGCGGTGTCGCCACCGCCGATGACGACGACATGCTGGCCCGCCGCATCGACGGCCCCCGCCACGGTCTCGCCGAAGTCGCGGCGGTTGGCGGCGAACAGGAAGTCGAGCGCCGGCACGATACCGTCCGCGCCGACACCGGGGGCTGCGATATCGCGCGCCTTGTAGACGCCGGTGGCGATCAGCACGGCGTCATGGCGCTCGCGCAAGTCGGCGAGGCTGGCATCGCGCCCGACCTCGAAGCTGCGATGGAAGACGATACCCGCGGCCTCGAGCCGCTCGACCCGGCGCATGACGACCGGCTTTTCGAGCTTGAAGCCGGGGATGCCGTAGGTCAGCAGTCCGCCGCTGCGATCGTGACGGTCATACACGTGGACCGCATAGCCCTTGATGCGCAGCATCTCGGCGGCGGTCAGCCCGGCGGGGCCCGCGCCGATGATGCCGACCGACTGCGCGCCGCGGTCGGCAATAATACGCACCGGCTTGACCCAGCCACTCTCCCACGCGGTATCGTTGATGAACTTCTCGACCGCGCCGATGGTGACCGCGCCAAAGTCCTTCTCGATGACGCAATTACCCTCGCACAGCCGGTCCTGTGGGCAGATGCGCCCGCAGATTTCTGGCATCGACGAGGTTGCCGACGACAGCTCGTACGCTTCCTCCAGCCGCCCTTCGGCAGTCAGCCGCAGCCAGTCGGGGATATTGTTGTGTAACGGGCAATGCACCTGGCAGAACGGCACCCCGCACTGCGAGCACCGCGACGCCTGCTCGGCCGCCTTGGCGACGATGTACGGCCGCGAAATCTCCAGAAAGTCATGCGCCCGGTCGCCCGCCGCGCGCTTCGGCGGCGGCGCTGGCGCGATCTCCGGAAAATGCAACATCGTCGACATCGGCGCTCCCTCGCGCTTCGGTAGCACGAAAGTAGCCGATGTCACGTAGTTTGTGAGCAGAATGGCAGCTAAGCTGACCTAATTAACTCTTTATCGGCCCATGAGACAGGCTTGCTCGCTATAGCTGGCGAACTTAGGTCCGTATTGGGACCATATTATACAACCAGATTAGCGCCGCTGTCCCCGCGATGATCCGGTAATAGGCAAACGGCGCGAAGCCGTAGCGGCTGATGATCGACACGAAGGCGCGAACGACGACAATCGCTACGACGAACGACACCACGAACCCAATCGCGATGTCGCCGAGCTGGTGCGGGTCGAGCGCGGCGCGGTTCTTGTACAACTCGAGCGTCGTCGCGCCGAGCATCGTCGGGATCGCGAGGAAAAAGCTGAACTCGGCGGCGGTCCGCCGTTCGACGCCTAAGGCCAGCGCCCCCATAATCGTCGCGCCAGAGCGGCTAACGCCGGGAATCATCGCGAGGCATTGCAGGAAGCCGATGCCGACCGCCGAACGCGCCGGGATCGCCGGAACGCTGTCGATCGTCGCGCGCCGGGCCAGCCGCTCGACGACCAGGATCGCGATGCCACCGACGATCAGCGCGATCGCCACGACCTTGGCATTACCGAGCAGCGCCTCGATCTGCTTGTGCAGCGCAAAGCCGATCACGGCGGCAGGCAGGAACGCGAGCAGCACGTTACGGACAAAGCGCAGCGATGCCGGGCGGCGGGCGAGCGCGCCCTCGGCGGCGGTCAGCAGCGTCCGCCAATACAGCACGACGATCGCCAGGATCGCGCCGAGCTGGATGACGATGTTGAATACCTTCCACTTGTCGGCATCATAGCCGAAAAGCTGCGTCGCGAGGATCAGATGCCCCGTGGACGACACCGGCAGGAACTCGGTGACGCCCTCGACCACCCCAAGCAGGAGATCGATCGGCCAATTGTCAGTCATGGAATACCTTGTACAGGAGCGTCAGGAAACGGCAGCATCGCGGTGAAAGCGCCCGCCGGTTCGGTAGCGTTCGAGATATTGCGGTGCAATCGCCTCGAGCGGTGTCGCCGCGACGCCGAGCGCCGCCAGCCCGTCGCTGGTCGCGACATTATCCGATTGCAGCATCGTCCACTGGTCGGTGGTCATCGGCGCGCCCGGCACGATGTCGCCCGCCCGCGCCATCAGTCTTGCCGCGAACGACGGCACCTCGATCATCGGCTTCGAAACGCGGATCTCGCGTAGAATCCACGCGATCAGGTCGCGAAACGCATATACCCGCGGGCCGCCCAGTTCGAAGGTCTGCCCGCCGAAGCGCGCCGGGTCGCTCAGCGCCGCGACGATCGCCTTCGCCACGTCGAGCACATAGACCGGCTGAAACCTGGTCCCGCCCGCCACCACCGGCACCGCCGGCAGCGCCTTGCCGAGCGCCGCGAAGCGGTTGATGAACTGGTCTTCAGGGCCGAACACCAGGCTCGGCCGCAGGATTGTCGCGTGCGGCAGCGCCGCCAGCACCGCCGCTTCGCCCGCCGCCTTGGTCTGGGCATAACGGGCAGCGGATGCGGCCGATGCGCCGATCGCCGAAACCTGCACGAACGCGCTCACTCCGGCGGCAGCGGCGGCGCGAGCGACATTGCCGGCGCCCGCCGCCTGCACCGCGGCGAAGGTCTGCTTGCCGGTCTCGGCGAGGATGCCGACCAGATTTACCCCCGCTGTCGCATGTTCGAACACCTGCGCCAGCCGTGCGGTGTCGCGGACGTCGCCGTCGACGATCTGCACCTGCCCGAGTGCTCCGAGCGGCTTCAGATATGACGCGGCTTCCGGCCGCCGCACGACGACGCGCATCCGCACGCCGGTGCGCGCCAGCTCCTGCACGACATAACGGCCGAGGAAACCCGACCCGCCGACGATGACCACCAAGCCGTCCATGCCACCTCCGCAGGCGCGGCCTGCCACGCGCCGTTGCCGATCTGCTGCGCTGCCGTCATGGCGCAGTGCCCCGCAGTTGACAACCGCAGCCGTGCCCCCTAACCCCCGCGGCTCGCACCTGCCCAGGTGGCGGAATTGGTAGACGCGCCAGCTTCAGGTGCTGGTATTGGTAACGATGTGAAGGTTCGAGTCCTTTCCTGGGCACCAGAATATGGCCCGCTGCGGTCCGCGGACATCCAGAAGAACGCCTGAAATCCCGGAGTTACGGCTGAGCGCCGTTCGCCTGCTGCCGGCTCCATCCATTGGTTTCCAGCCACTCTGATGGTCTGCCCTGGGATCGACCGGTCCGCGATGCAGACGGTCGGGCAGCCTCCGATACGTCGTGCTCCGGGGATCGTTGTATCGCGACCGTAGTGCGATTAGCTTTGCAGACATCGGGTGTTGCTTCTTGTAGACATTGAGCCGGGGGGCATGCGACTTAAATGTGCGTCATCTGGAAAGTTGCGGTAACTGCCGTTTCGTTGGCTTTAGCCGTTTCTGCGCAAGGCGTGGAACCGTCGACCCTGCACGACCGGGTGCTTGCGCGGGCGAATTTCATCGGCGAGGCGGATCTTGCCGAGCAGGCGAAGGCGGTACGGGCGTTGCTCGCCGAAGTCGAGGCACAGCCGTATCCCGATGCGGATGACCGTGCACAGCTGCAACTGTTGCTCGTGGTCATGCTGAGCGATCAGGACGATAACGACGGTGCGCTGAAGCTGCTCGATCAGGCCATCGCGCAGCTGCAGGCCGCCGGCCTTGCGGACAGTCCGCGTGTCGTCGAGATGTTGATGAACAAGGCGACCGTCGTCGGCGACATGGGTCGGCGCGACGAGGCCGATACGCTGCTGCATGAAGTCCTCGCGATCCAGTCGCAGCGTTTTGGAGCCGATAGCGTCGATGTCGGCACGACCCTGTGCTTGATCGCCTTCAACGCCAACCGGCAGGGGCGCCTGGCCTATGCGATCGAGCAGGCGCGGCGCGGTCTGGAGTTGATGAAGCCTGACGACAAGAATCGCATGGCGTGGATGAGTTATCACACGGTCCTGTTCGACTCGCTGTCACAGTCCGGCCGCGTGGAAGAGGCGCTGGTGCTGGCGCGCCAGGTCCAGGCATTGACCGAGAAATATCTGCAGCCGTCGCATATCGGCTCGGCGGTCGCTCTGGCCAATCTCGCCGCTGCATTGAACGACGCCGGACGCTTCGGCGAGGCCGAGCAGATCGCGCGACGCGCGCTCGATCAGGAAGTGCATTTCCGCGGCAAGACCGGCGTCCGCGTCGCGACCGACATGCGAAATCTTGCCAAAAGCCTGTCGGGGCAAGGCAAGATGGCCGAAGCCGAGGCGCTGGTGATGTCGGCCGAACAGATTTTCGTCGCGACAAAACCTGCGGTGCCGGCCAAGCTGCCGGCGACGATGCTGATCGATGCAGCATCGCTCGCCCGCCTGCGCGGCGACAATCAGACGGCCGACGCGCGGGTCGCGGCCGCGCTTGTGCTACTCGCGACGCCGCACAAAGGGGATGAAAGCATCCTGGCGCGAACGCTGGCGCAACAGGCGCTCGGCTTGCTGATCGCAGGGCATCCGGGCGACGCCCTGCCGCGGACCGCACGCGCGCTGGCAAATCTCGGTGAGCTGCCGCTTTCGCACCCCATCCACATCGACGCGGTCATGCTTAACGGACTGCTGCTGGCACGGACGGGCCATGCCGACGCGGCGTTCGCCAGCGTCGCCCCGGCAGCGCAGGCGATGGAAGCCGTGCTGCTTGCGAACACGATGGTGCGCAGCGAGCTTATCAATCTCGCGCCGAGCTACGCGCATAATTTCGAACGGTTCGCCGCCATTGCGCTCGCCGCCGGACAGGACGACGCGGCGTTCCGCGCCGCGCAGTTCGCCAACATGTCGGCGCTGGCCGTGACCAACAGCGCCGTCGCGGCGCGCGCGGCGGCAAACGATCCGGCCGTGGCGACGCTGGCGCGGTCGGTGCAGGACATGATCGGGCGGCGCGCCGGGCTCGACCGGGAACGCTCGTTCGCGCTCGGCAAGTCGCCCGCCGAAGTGGCGCGGATCGACGCGCTGATCGTGGCGCTCGACGCCGACCTCGCGACCGCGACCGCAATGCTCAACCAGCGGTTTCCGGACTATCGCATGCTCAGCCGGCCAACGCCGGTCAGCCTCGCCGAGGCGATGGCCGGGCTCACGGCCGATCAGGCGTTGCTGCTGCCGCTGGCGGTCGACGACGGCATGCTGTCGATCGTCGTCACCAGGCGGGGGCTCGAGTGGCAACAGAGCCGCCTGCTGCCGGCGCAGGCGGCAGCGCTCGTCGGCGAGCTTCGGGCAGCAGTCGAGCCCGGTGCCGCCGATGCGTCGGGGTTCCCCGGCGCGCAGGCGTACCGGCTCTATGCCGCGCTGTTTCCGGCGAAAGTGCGCGCGGCGGTCGCCGGGCAGGCCGATCTGCTTGTCTTCGGCGGCGGCCCGGTCGGCGCGATTCCGCTCGCCATGCTGTTGACGGCAGCGCCGGCGCACCCGCGCCTCGCCGGGGCGGCGCTCAGGAGCGCGCCGTGGCTGATCCGCCGGCACAGCGTGTCGGTGGTCGTCACGCTCGGACGCGCGGTCCCGGACCATCGGCCCGAAACGCAGGTGCAAAGCTTCGCAGGGATCGGCGCGCCGATGCTCGGGCCGGCAGCACCGGCGGGCGCGTCCGACAGGCACTTGCTGCGCGGCGGCGGTGTTGACGTGGCGACGCTGCGCACGCTGCCATCGCTGCCCGGCGCAGCGGCCGAATTGCGTGCCATCGCCAGCGCGCTGCGACCGGACAAGATACTGCTGCTGCTCGGTAAGGATGCCAGCGAGGGCCGAGTGCGGGCAGCCGAGCTGACCGACTATCGCGTCATCGTCTTTGCCACGCACGGGCTGGTCGGCGGCAGCCTCGCGATGGGCGAGCCGGCGCTGGTGCTGACGCCGCCGGCGGCTGCATCCCCGGCGGACGACGGCCTGCTGACTGCATCCGAAGCCTCGACGCTGCGGCTCGATGCCGATTGGGTCGTGCTCTCCGCCTGCGACAGTGCCGGCGCGACGAGTGCGGCGACGCCGACCTATACCGGCTTGGCGCGCGCGTTTTTCCAGGCCGGCAGCAAATCGCTCCTGGTGTCGATGTGGCCGGTACGCGACGATGTTGTCGCCCGCCTGACCGTCGCCACGGTGGCGGCCGGCCAGCGGATGAGCAAGGCGCGGGCGTTGCAACAGTCCGAACTTGCGCTACTCCGCGACCAGCGCATCGCTGGAGCGGCCAATCCGGCGAACTGGGCACCGTTCACGCTGCTCGAGCGCTAGGCGTAACACGTTTCGGAAACGCCGGTCCATTACTGGATCAGCAGATAATACGTCCCCGGCACCTTGCCCGAATTGACCACACGCAGTTTGAACCGGGTCGTCCACGGCGGCACCCAGTCGCACGCCGCACGCGAGGTCGTCTCGCAGATCTTGACGTCGCCGTCGTCGGTCACCGACAGCAGGAAGTCGCTGCGCCGCACGCCGATCACGGCGATCCGCGCACGCTGCCCGGCGAGAAAGGTCTGCTGGAATATCGCGGCGCTGCCGGCGGGCAGGCTGAGCGCGCGGTAGGCCGGGCCCAGCGCGCGGTCGCGGTAGGTGGGCACCGGCCGCGGCGACGTCGATTGGGCCGAACCCCAGCGCCGCGACAGGTCTTCCTCGCCGTCGGCGGGCACCGCGCCGGCCGACACTAGCAGCGACGCGGCGTCGCGCAACGCACCGCGATCGCCAACTGCTTCGGCAACCGAGCCCGCCGCGAGCGCGGCCGCGACGCGGCCAAAGCTGGTTTCGGGAGTGGCGGCGCAGAGAGCGATCGCGCCGACCACTGCCAGACCCGATGCGACGGCGCGCATCATACGCTCGCGGCCGGCTCGATGACGAAGCGTGCGCCGGGCGCGGCGTCCTCGGCGCGCGCGACGAGCCCGTGCCGCGCCGCGATCACCTTGACCAGTGCCAGTCCAAGGCCATGTCCCTGGCCGCCGGGCGCGAGACGGTGGAACCGCACGAAGACCCGGTCGCGATCGGCCGCCGCGATGCCGGGCCCGGTGTCTTCGACGAGGATGCGGGGCCCATCGGCAACGATGAGGCGGACACGCGCTCCCGAGGGCACGTATTTGATCGCATTGTCGAGCAGATTGGCGATCAGCCGCGTCATCGCCCTCGGCTCGCCGCGCATCATCACGGCGGGCGCGATGCGCGTCGAGAAATCGAGCCCGGCCTCTTCGGCGCTGGCCTGATACAGTTCGGCCAAGTCGGCGGCGATCTCGGACATGTCGAAGCTCATGCCCGTGCCGGCAATGCCGCCGGCCTCGGCGAACGCAAGGTCGAGCAGCGCATCAAACAGCGAGACCACCGACCGGATGTCGGCACGCGCGCCGTCGAGCTCGCACGCCACAGCGGCATCGCGGTTGTAATCGATCGCGGCGAGCAGGCGAGTGTCGAGGTGCACCAGCGGTGTGCGCAGTTCGTGCGCGATGTTGTCGCTGATCGCGCGCTGGACGGCGATCAGTCGCGCCGTCCAGTCGAGATGCGCGTCGACGTGACCGGTAAGGCGGGCAAGTTCGTCGCGTCCCGGCGCAGCGGCCGATCGCGCCGCATGGTCGCCGTGCGCGAAACGCGCCAGTACCCGGTCGAGGTCGGCCACGCGGCGTGCGAGCCGGGAGGCGGCGATCGTACTCGCCAGCAGCGCCAGCGTGACCGCAGCCGCGCCGACCCCTGCAAACGACGCCCAAACCCGGCGGCGGATCGCCGCTACCGGCGACAGCGACCTGCCGACGATCAGCGTATATCCGCCGCGCAGCCGCGTCGAACGGAACAGCAGCATATCATCGGCGACCGCGACTTCGCCCGCCAGCGAATGGGTCCCATCGACCGCGATCGGCACCGCCAGATTGCCTGCAAGCCGGACCCCGGTCGAAGTCGTCAGCCGATAATAAGCGGCGGGCTGGCGGGCCCCGGTGAAATCCGTGCGGTCGGTGATGCGCGCCGCGAGCTCGCCTGCGCCGCCCTTGACCATGCTGTCGGTCAAGCCGGCGATGTCGGTATCGATCGTGTGCAACAAATCCGCGCGCAGACTGCTATCGACGGTCACGACTGTCGCGACGGCTAGTGCGGCGACGGCGGCGAGCATGACGACGATCGACAGCAGCGCCTGGCGCACCGCGATCGACGACCACAGGTCGCGCCGCAGCGTCACCCGCTGGTCGCCAGCCGATAGCCACGGCCGCGTACCGTCGCGAGGCAGCCGCTATCGAAACCATCCTCGAGCTTGCGACGCAGCCGGACGACATTAACGTCGATGACGTTGGTCTGCGGGTCGAAGTTCAGGCCCCACACGTGCCGGAGCAGCATCTCGCGCGTGACGATCTCGCCGACATTCTCCATCAGATATTTAAGCAGCTCGAACTCCTTGGGGCTGAGCCCGAGATGCCGCCCGGCGCGATGTGCGGTGCGCGCCCGCACGTTGAGTTCGATGTCGCCGTGGATCAGCACCGGTTGGCGGGCCTGTACGCTGGTGCGGCGGTACAGCGCGCGCAGCCGGGCGACCAGCTCGACCGGCTCGAACGGCTTGGCGAGATAATCGTCGGCACCGCGGTCGAGCCCCTCGACCCGGTGCTCGGCACGGCCCAATGCCGAGAGCATCAGCACCGGCTTTTCGATTCCGGCGTCGCGAAGCCGCGCGACCGCGTCGATACCGCTCAACCCCGGCAGCATCCAGTCCATTATCACGACATCGATGCCCGTAGCCCCGGCCCGGCGCAGCCCGGCTTCGGCAGTGCCGACGCGCTCGATGCCGATGTCCTCCCGCGCCAGCACAACCGCGATCGCTGCGGCAATCTGGTCGTCATCTTCGATCAACAGCACGTGCAACGCAGCTTCCCGGTCGCCCCTTTGGCGGCACACATTCGCAGCTTGGCGCGGCCGCCGCCAGTGACAATAGCTATTATGATTCGCGCTGCCGGGGGGCGCGTCTCCAGTTTCAGGCCGTCGCCTGCTACCGCTACACAGTCGGCGAAAGCCGCAGTTCTGCATGCCACTGCTTCAGTTTAGGCGGGTCGATCAGCGGTTTACGACCATGACGCTGATAAACTTCGGGAGCGCCTGATTAATGACATCGTTAGCAGCGGCTTCGAATTTGACAGGGTCCGCCACAATCGCGGCGTCGACGGCACCTTCGCTGCCGCGATCGACGATGAATGGCGCTTCGCTCCGGACCGGAATCTGCAGTACGGCGAGCGCACCAAAGCCACCAGAATTGGGTTTCCAATAGTTGAGCGTCGTGGCGCGGTCGACGCCGATGCCCGCCGCCACCGAAACGCCGGGCAAGAAGCTTGCGGCCGCCTTTCCGGCGAAGCTCTTCCTGCTGACACCCGATGTCGAGTAGACGCCGTAATCGACGACCAGCGTAACCGCGATCGCGCCGACGTGCGCCGCATAGGCAACATAGGCCGTCCGGGCGAACGCCTGAGGCTTGTCGGTGATCATCTTCAGGACGCTCGTCGAATAGTCGAAAGCACCGGTTTCATTGCGCTTCATCTTGTCACCCTGCCACCAGTAAAGCGAGCGACCGGTCGGAGCGACATATGTGCCGAACCGCCCCTGCGAAAAATTAGGCTCCGGGGCCCAGGTCGCATATTCGGGCGCCAGCCGCGCCAGCTCGACGTTGTCGACGACCTCATAGCCGGCGGCCGTGAGCTGCGTGACGAATGTCTTATAGGCTTGGTCTGCAATGCGTTGACGTGTGGCACGGTCGACGCCGGTCATGGTCGTGCGGAGGTCGGCCTTGGCCGACGATGAAAAGCCGCCTGAGTGCCCGTTGGTCTTTGCGACCAGATGATTCTCGTCGGGAAATGCCACGTTGAACACGGTTATTGCGACGCGCTGCGCCCCTTTGAAACTGCCGCCACCGATGACTTGCATTTCTTCCGGCGATACACGCTGGCCGAACGACCCGCGCTGCATGGTGACGCCGTTGACAGTCTGTTGCGCGGAGCCGGGCACCGTCCACGAGACTGCCGCCAAAATAGCAATACCGAGCTTATTGGGTTTCATTTTCTGTGCCTCTTCGGGAAGCTAGCTTGCAACGATCGACACTGGGCTGCGCCGCCGCATCGCCGCACCGGTCAGGCCAAAGCCGGTCAGCAACAGCGCCCAGCTTGCCGGTTCGGGAACGCCCGCCGTGAATGGCACGAATCCGGTATCGCCGAGTTTGAAGATCGTCCCATTATTGGTCGTGCCGTAAAGATTGCCGGCAGCGTCGGCGGTCAATCCGGCATAAGGGGATTCGCCGTTGCTGCCGTCGAATGTCGCCAGCGTCTTGAGCACGCCCGCCGCGGTGTACTCGAACACCGTGCCGACGCCTTTGTTCAACCCGAAGACCGTATCGCCGCCACCGATGGTCGTGCCGAACAAATTGCCCGCAGCGTCGATTAGCAGGCCGCCGCGCGGGCCAACCCCGAGACCGTTGATTCCGTTGAATGTGGCAAGCGTGGTGATCACGCCGCCCGAAGTCACCTTGAAGATCGAGTTGGCGCTGGTCGTGCCGTAGAGATTACCGCTGCCGTCGATTGCGAGCTTGCCGTGCGGCATACTGCCGTTCAGACCGTCGAACTGTACCAGCGTCGTGAACACGCCCGTGTTGGAAATCTTGAAAATCGTACCGAAGCCGTTGCTGTACTGGCTAAACCCCACGGCGCTCCATTGGGTTACGCCATAGATATTACCTGCGGCATCGAGCGTCAGCTGTCCCGACGGTGATGCGCCGTTTACGTTATTGAACTGCACGAGCGTCGATGGAACGCCAGCCGCCGTGACCTTGAATGCCGTACCGGCCATGCTCAGGCTCGCCTCGGCCGTCACACCGTAAATGGTGCCGCTGCCGTCGATCGTCAGACCGGCCGCAGGCACTGTAAGCCGATCGAGCGTCGCAAAGCGACTCAATGTGCCCGTCGGGGTAAGTTTGAAGACCGTGCCTTTCGCGCTGACGCCACTGGCATCGTCGCCGACCCCGAACAGATTCCCCGCGCCATCGAATACCACACCGCCGAGCGAGCCTCGACCTGAAGTCGCCCGATCGAGGCTGGCCAGCGTCGTAAAGACGCCGGTGGTCGATATCTTGAAGACGATGCCATCACTCTTGGCACCGGCGCTTGCCGTACCATAAAGCTGTCCATCCGGACCGAGTGTCAGCGCGTCGTTCCCGAGCCCGCCAAGATACCGCTGGAGCGTCGTCAGCGTCGCCGCATGAGCGGATCCGGCGGCGAGGGTGAGCGCAAATGCGAACAGTGATGTCATGATCGGTCTGGTCATCGGAAATTACCCCGTTAAAGCGACGACCATTGGAGGACGTCCTACCCGCGCAGTTTATCGCCCGA
Organism: Sphingomonadaceae bacterium; assembly: GCA_031421275.1. Taxonomy (GTDB): domain Bacteria; phylum Pseudomonadota; class Alphaproteobacteria; order Sphingomonadales; family Sphingomonadaceae; genus Polymorphobacter_B. The sequence continues at coordinate 9,244 of JANOOK010000032.1, read as the reverse complement.
CCCTTATGGTCGCCCCCGGCGGTGACCGCCCGTTACAAAGGCTGTAATGTTAGCGGTGGCGCAATATTTTCGGGCGTCGCCTTGCCGCTTAGCGCGCCGCCGGTCGCCCCCCCGTCGCATCGCGAAGGCATCGGATTTTTTAAGCATTTGCATGGGCAATTCGCGTAAACACGACATACCACCCATCTCCACAAGCGGGTTGAGGGTTACGTGCAGGTAGCTGAGCTCCAGGTTTTCGACTTCACCGCCGCCGCCGTGGTGCCGGCGGTACGGTGATCAATCTCGCCGCCGGGCTCGCGATGGACCTCCGATGATCGAACGCAGCCGCAGGGACCTGATGCACATCTCGGCCGCGACGGTCGCGAGTATCGGCATGGCATCCCGGGTGGCGTCCACCACGCCCCCGATGTCCGGTCATGACATCGGCACCGTCCGGTCGGTCGGCAACCGCGCCGAACTCGGGCGTCTGTCGACAGTACGGCCCGGCGAGGTCGTCGTGCTTTGCGAAGCGGGGCTCGAAGGACTTTTCCAATGCCGCGAGGGCGAGCTGCCGGCTAACGACCCGCTGCAGGGCCTCCACCTTCCCGCCACCCGGCGCGACTGGCATTTCGCGCGGCTCTGGGACGGCATGTCGGGCCGGCCCGAGTGGTTCGGAGCGGTCCCCGACAGTCCGCGGCACGACTGCGCTGCGGCGATCGAGGCGTGCTACGCGCTATGCCCCGTCACCGAGTTGGCACAGCGCGACTATCACGTCGCGAGGACACTTCGCCTCGACCGGAGCTGGCGAACGGTGCGCGGTCTGGGCGGCTATGCGACCGCGACCGGCGAAGGCACCCGCATCATCCTGTCGGCGGACGCGCCCGGTGCCGCAACGGACGATATCGTCCATGTCGGCGCGACGGTGCGGGCGCGGTCCGAGGCGGCGATGGTCACCGAGATCCACCTCGGCAATTGTACGCTGCTGCGGGCGGGGCGATGCGTGCCGCACCCGTCGGGCGACATCGGGCGCTACGCGACGGGTTTGCGGGTGACGTTCGTGCTGCGGTGCACCTTCACTGCAGTCGCCTCGCTCGAAAGCAGCGTCGGCTTTCATCTGGCCGGGGTCGTCTACACCAAAGTCGACGATTGTTTCGCGCGTCGCCTGCAGGCGGGAACCGGCAAGGGCATCGATCGATGGGTCGGCTATTACCTGAATGGCCATGTCAGCTTCGGCTATGCGGGCGGTAACGCCTCGCTGTACCTGAACGGCTGTCTCGCCGCCGACCAGAACCCCGCGCACGTCGATCCGGTCGCGCTGCTCGCCAAGGGCGCGTTCGTCGACAGCTTCATCGACCGTTTCGAGAGCGCGCGCATCGGCACAGGCATGGCGTTCGCGGTCGACGGCGCGCGCGGCTATGGCCAGACGATCGACCTGCACGTCCGCAGCCCCGTGCTCGACGGCTGTTCGGCGATCGGCATCGATATCGACCTCGACGCGACGTCGAGCGCATCGATCGAAATCCTCGATCCCTATATCGCTGCCGGCGGGGTCGGCGACGCCGGCATCGCCGTCCACGACGGCGCCGGTCTGACCACGATCACCGGCGGCCAGATCCACGGCGACTTCCGGCGTGGGTCGATCTTCCTCGACCGCACCTTCGGCGTGCGGGTGAGCGGAACCAAGATCCACAACGCCAGGCGGCCCGTAGTTGTCGGCGACGCGAGCGGGCTGGTGCTCGAACCGCAAATCCTCAATTACCAGCACATCTCCGACAGTTTCGCGATCGACTGCGCCAAGCTGACGCGCAGCGTCGTGCGGCCGGTGATACTCGGCGCGTCCGGGCCGGCGTTCCGGGGCGGTGTACGGCTCGGCGGCGAGAGCAGCTGCTGCGAGGTGAGCACGACAACGATCGATCCGCACTGCTTCTCCGTGCCAGACGCACGCTTCGTCCTGTGGTTCGGCGACGCGGACGCGCGGGTCGGCCCGGCCAAGGCCGCTTTCGAGCGGCTCGGAAATCGACAGAGCGGCACCATCGGGTAGAGAGTTTGCGCTGCTGGCCGTAGCGCGTAGGCTCCTGCCATGCAGCATATGCCGAAACTCGCGTTGCCTGGATGGATTTTCTGGATCGATCGAGGCGGTACTTTCACCGACATCGTCGCACGCTCGCCTGCAGGGCAGATCGTCAGCACTAAACTACTATCGAATTCGCCGCATTATGACGATGCGGTGATCGCCGGCATCGACCGCCTGGCGGGGCGGGATGCGGTGATCGACACGGTCCGGATCGGTACGACGGTGGCGACCAATGCGTTGCTCGAACGGACCGGCGAGCCGACGGCGCTGGTCATCACCAGCGGTTTTGCCGACGCGTTGAGGATCGGTCATCAAGCCCGCCCGCGGCTGTTCGACAAAAAGATCGAGCTGGTGAAGCCGCTCTATGCTGCGGTGGTCGAGATCGACGCCCGCGTCGACGCCGACGGCGAGGTCCTGCGTCCACTCGACGAGGCGGCAGCGCATCGCGATCTCGTCGCGGCATATGCGCAAGGGTTGCGCGCCGTCGCGATCGTGCTGATCCACGGTTACCGCTTTTCCGAGCACGAAAAGCGCGTTGCCGCGATCGCGCGGGACATCGGCTTTATGCAGATCTCCGTGAGCCACGAGGTCGCTGCGCTGATCAAGCTGATCCCGCGCGGCGACACGACCGTGGTCGACGCCTATCTGTCGCCGGTATTACGGCGCTATGTCGACCGGGTCGGCGCGGCGCTGGGCGACACCGCGCTGCTATTCATGCAATCGAACGGCGGACTGAGCGCGGCGCGCGCCTTTCGCGGCAAGGACGCGGTCCTGTCGGGACCTGCGGGGGGTGTCGTCGGCATGGTCAAGACCGCGGCCCTGGCCGGAATCGACCGGCTGATCGGCTTCGACATGGGCGGCACGTCGACCGATGTCTCGCATTTCGCCGGGAGCTACGAACGCCGAGCCGAGACAGCGGTCGCCGGCGTGCGGATCGCGATGCCGATGCTGGCGATCGACACCGTGGCTGCGGGCGGCGGATCGATCTGCCGCTTCGATCACGGACGACTGCGGGTCGGGCCCGATTCGGCCGGTGCGGTGCCGGGGCCGGCCGCCTATCGCGGCGGCGGACCACTGACGATTACCGATGCCAATGTGCTGCTCGGCAAGCTCCAGCCCCGGTTTTTTCCGGCGCTATTCGGACCGGCGGGTGACCAGCCGCTCGATGCCGCGACGGTGACGGCCCAGTTCGCCGCGTTGGCCGCGGAAATCGGCATGACCGCGACTGCACTCGCCACCGGTTTCATCGACATCGCCGTCGCCACGATGGCGCGGGCAATCCGCGCGGTGTCGATCGAGCGCGGGCATGACGTTGCCGGATATACGCTCGTCTGCATGGGCGGCGCGGCTGGTCAGCACGCCTGCCTCGTTGCCGCGGCGCTCGGGATCGACCGGGTGATGGTCCACCCGTATGCCGGCGTGCTGTCCGCATTGGGCATCGGGCTCGCCGATCGGAGCGTCATCCGGGAGGTCAGCGTCGAGTTGCCGGTCGACGCCGCCGGGGTGGAGGAGATAGCGACGGCGCTGGCGGCCGCGACCGAGGCTGCCCTGCGCGCGCAAGACCCGCCGCCAGCGGGAGCCACCCTGCTCCGTACCGCGTTGCTGAAATATGCCGGGACCGATACGCCGCTGCCAGTGCCGCTCGATACGCCGTCGGCAATGGCAGTGGCATTCACCGCGCAGCACCAGGGGCGCTTCGGTTTCGCCGCCGACCGACCGTTGATCATCGCCGCGCTGCGGGTCGAGGCGGTCGAACCGGCACCGCCGCTGCAGCTAACCGCGCCGCAGCTGGTCAAGACCGCACCGACGCCGGTGATGGTTGTGATGGCTGGTCAAGCGGCACCGCTGTTCGACCGCGCGACGCTGCCGGCGGGTTTTGCGGTCACCGGCCCGGCGATCATCGTCGACCAGTCCGCCACGACGGTGATCGAGCCGGGGTGGCACGCCCAGGTCGACGGGTTCGGCAACCTGATGATGGAGCGGGCGGCCGCTGCCACGAACCTGCGCCGGGCCTCGGGCGACACCGGCTGCGATCCCATCCGGCTCGAGATCTTCGCCCACCGCTTCATGGGGATCGCCGAGGCGATGGGCGTCGCGCTGCAGTCGACCGCCGCATCGGTCAATATCAAGGAGCGTCTCGACTTCAGCTGCGCGGTGTTCGATGCCGCCGGCGCGCTGATCGCCAATGCCCCGCATATGCCCGTCCACCTCGGCTCGATGGGCGAGAGCGTCGCCGCGGTGCGACGGAGCCGAGGCGACAGCCTGCAGCCCGGCGACGTCGTCATGCTCAACGATCCGTATAATGGCGGGACGCATCTGCCCGATATCACCGTTATCATGCCGGTGTTCCTCGACGGCGATGCCGTTCCCGCATTCTTCGTCGCGGCGCGCGGCCACCACGCCGACATCGGCGGGATCTCGCCCGGGTCGATGCCATCGGGCAGCCGCTCGATCGAGGAGGAAGGGGTGCTGCTCGGCGACGTGCTGATCGTCGAGCACGGTCATTTCCGCGAAGCGGCAGTGCGCGCCTTGCTCGCCGCGGGACCCTATCCTGCCCGCAATCCGGCGCAGAACATCGGCGACCTGAAGGCGCAGGTCGCCGCCTGCATCCGCGGCGCGGCGGACCTGCGGGCGCTGTGCGGCGAGGCCGGGCGCGACGTCGTCGAGGCGTATATGGGCCACCTCATGGCGAATGCCGAGGCCTCGGTGCGGCGAGCGATCGCCGCGCTGGAGGGTGGCGAGTTCACGTATGCGATGGACAATGGTGCTATCGTTCACGTCGGCGTTCGCATCGATCGGCACGCCCGGTCGGCGGTCGTCGACTTCACCGGCACCAGCCCGCAGCAGCCGAGCAACTTCAACGCGCCCCGCGCCGTCGTCCGGGCCGCCGTACTGTATGTATTCCGTTGCCTGATCGATGACGATATCCCGCTCAATGACGGCTGCATGCGCGCCATCCAAATCGTCGTGCCGCCGGGATCGATGCTTGATCCGGTCTGGCCCGCCGCGGTCGTGGCCGGCAATGTCGAGACCAGCCAGGTCATTACCGATGCCTTGTTCGGCGCGCTCGGCATCATGGCGGCAAGCCAGGGCACGATGAACAACTTCACCTTCGGCAACGACCGCCACCAATATTACGAGACCATCGCCGGCGGTTCGGGGGCCGGGCCGGGCTTTGCCGGAACCGCGGCGGTGCAGACCCATATGACCAACAGCCGCCTCACCGACCCCGAGGTGCTCGAAAGCCGCTTTCCGGTGCTCGTCGACAGCTTTGCGATCCGCGCCGGCTCGGGCGGCGCCGGGCGCTGGCGTGGCGGCGACGGCGGCGTCCGGCGGATCCGGTTCCGCGAGCCGATGACCGCCAATATTCTCTCGAACCGCCGCATTGTGCCCCCGTTCGGCCTCGCGGGCGGCAGCCCGGCCGCGACAGGTGTCAATGCAGTCGAGCGGGCCGACGGCAATATCGAAACCCTCGGCAGTACGGCGACGATTGACGTCGCCACGGGTGACGTGTTCATCATCGCGACGCCGGGCGGCGGCGGATACGGGGAGCTGCTTTGACCAGCGCGATGCGGAACCTGATGCTAACCGGTCGCCGATGCTGATTTTCGCCGGGATCGCGGTGATAATCGTCGGCTTCCTGCTACGGCTGAACCCGCTTGCCGTGGTGGTCGTCGCCGGGCTGGTTACCGGGATTGCCGCTGGGCTGTCGCCGCTGGCGGTCGTCGCGGCGCTCGGCAAGGCGTTCAACACCAGCCGCTACGTGAGCGTCATCTGGATCGTCGTACCGGTGATCGGCCTGCTCGAGCGCTACGGCCTGCAGGAGCGGGCGCGAGCGCTGATCGCCAGCGTGCGCGCCGCAACGCCCGGGCGGCTGCTGACGATTTACCTGGTTGTTCGCCAGTTGACCGCCGCGGTCGGACTGATCGCCATTGCCGGACAGGCGCAGACGGTCCGTCCCCTTGTCGCGCCAATGGCCGAAGCGGCAGCCGAGCGCCGGCGGCCGCTGACCCGCGGCGAGGCACAGCGCGTCCGCGCCATGGCGGCGGCAACCGACAATGTCGGCGTGCTGTTCGCCGAGGACGTGTTCGTCGCGATTGCGTCGATCCTGCTGATCAAGGGCTTCCTCGAAGTCAACGGCATCACCGTCAGCCCGTTCGGGCTGTCGATGTGGGCGATCCCGACGGCGCTGTTCGCGCTTCTGGTCCACGGCTTCCGGCTGTGGCGGTTCGACCGCCAGCTCCGATGATCGGCCTGCCCCAACTCTATCTGCTTGCCGGGGCAATGTTCGCTGCCGTCGCCGTGCTCGGCATCCACGACCGGAGCAACCCCAAGCGCTTCGGCAATGCCGCCTTCTGGGCGTTGCTGGCGCTGAGCTTCCTCGGCGGCGACCGGCTCGGCGATACCGGAAATGGATTGCTGGTCCTCGTCCTCGCGGTGCTGGCGGGGACCGGCGCGCTCGGCCGTGGCGTGCCGCTCACCAGCACGGCGGCTGAACGGCTGGCGCTGGCGGGGAACCACGGTAACACGCTGTTCGCTGCGGCGCTGATCGTTCCCGCGGCGGCGTTGGTCGGGACACTGGGCTTCGCCTCGACGGGCCTGATCGATCCCAAGCAGGTGACGTTGGTATCGCTCGGGATCGGGACATTGCTGGCGCTGGTCGTCTGTTCGATCTGGCTACGACCGCCGCTGTCGGCCCCGCTGCAGGAGGCGCGCCATATTCTCGACGCGGTTGGCTGGGCGGTGGTGCTGCCGCAGGCGCTGGCGGCGCTCGGGGCGGTGTTCGTCCTCGCCGGCGTCGGCAGCGCGGTCGGCGACCTGCTCGGGCCGCTACTGCCGCACGGCAGCCGCCTTGCAGCAGTCGCGACCTACACGCTTGGCATGGCAGGCTTCACGATGATCATGGGCAATGCCTTCGCGGCGTTTCCGGTGATGACCGCGGCGATCGGCCTGCCGCTGCTGGTCCGCGGCTTGGGCGGCGATCCGGCACCGGTCTGCGCGATCGGCATGCTGAGCGGCTTTTGCGGAACGCTGATGACGCCGATGGCGGCGAACTTCAACATTGTGCCGGCGACCTTGCTCGGGCTCGACGACCGTTACGCCGTCATCAGGGCGCAGCTCGGCACTGCGCTGCCGCTGCTCGCGATCAACACCGGGCTGATGTACTTCATGGCGTTCCGGTGAGGCTGACTGCCGCCCTTGCCGCACGTTTTGTCCAGATTGCGCTCGGTCATGTGACGCGCGAGTATCCGCACAAGCTCGATCATGTCCTGAACGGCGACGGCGACGCCGCGACGCCGCGGGCATTGCATCCGGTGTTCTTCGGCAGCTTCGATTGGCACAGCTGCGTCCACGGCTGGTGGCTGCTGCTCCGGCTGCGCGCGCTCTTCCCTGAACTCGCCACGATGGTCGATCCGCTCGCCGCCATGACCTTTACCCCGGCCAAGCTGGCCTTGGAATGCGCCTATCTCGAGCGCGCCAACAGCGGCAGCTTCGAGCGGCCCTATGGCTGGGTGTGGCTGCTGGCGTTGCACGGGGAAGCGACCGCTACGCCATGGGGCGCCGCATTGACCCCGCTAGCGGTGATGTTCGCGGCGCACTTGGCAGCGTATCTTCCCAAGGCGGCCTATCCGGTGCGCACCGGCAGCCACGCCAACACGGCTTTCGCGGCGGTCCTCGGATATGATTGGGCGGTGCGGCACGACCCGGCGCTGGCGACCCAGATCGCCGACCGCACCATCGGCTGGTACTCGGGCGACTGTGCGGCGCAAAGCTGGGAGCCGGACGGCGATGCGTTCCTTTCCCCGACGCTGATCGAGGCGCTCGCGATGTCGCGGGTTCTGCCATCGGAGGTCTTTGCAGCATGGTTCGACCGTTTCCTGCCGCAGGCCGCGGCAGGCCGACCGAGTTCGTTGTTCGTGCCGGTGATCCCGTCGGACCGCACCGACGGCAAGATCGCGCATCTCGACGGGCTGAACTTCTCGCGCGCATGGTGTTGGCGCGAGATCGCCGCCGCGCTGCCGCCGCGGCCGGAACTGCACGATCGCGCACGGACTACGGCCGAAGCGCACATCGACGCCAGCATCGCACATGTCTCCGGCGATTATGCGGGCGAGCACTGGTTGGCGAGCTTCGCGCTACTGGCCTTGCAAGCGCCGACGGTCATTCCGGCGGCGTAACCGACCACAGCACTGCGGCGCGGAACAGCGCCAGCCCCTCCGGCCTGAGGCCCTCGAAAGTATCCTGCCATAGGAAAAGGCTGAGCCGCCGCGCCGGGGCAAGAAACTCGCCGGTCATCGTCGCCCCGCGTTCATAGGCGAACACCGCCGCCTTGTCGGGCTCGCCGCGCAAGGTCGCGATGGTGATTGCGGCAAGCGCGGGCTTGCCCCAGTTCATCTTGTAATGCTCGTCGCTGAGGACGTTCTGAAGCCCGGGTGCAAGCCCCGCGGCGAGTGGATGCGGGGCGTTCAGGACATAGATGAAGCGCTGCTCGTCGTCGGTGCCGTAATCGCGGCCATTCTTCAGACCGGTCATTTCGAGTTCGCCCAGCAGATCGTTCTCGAAGGTGATCAGCGGCACGGCCGTATCGCGGTATTTGGTGCCGACCTCGATCGCGTCGACCGACTCCGAGATCAGAATCAAATCCTGCCCGCGCGTTGCGGTCGCCGGTGCATGCTCGTCGGCCTTGGTCACCCGAAAGCCAAGCGACTGCAGATAGCTGACGACCTTGTCATCGTTGCGACGCCAGGTCTCGAGCGTGGAAACGCGCTTTGAGTCAAGTGGAACGGCGAGGCGCGCCTTCTCCAGTTTGGTCAGATTCGACACGTAAAGCACAGATTTGCCGCGTGCGACTGCCGGATCCACCGGAGCCGCCTGAACGGCGACCGGTGCCGCGATCAGCAGCGCCAGTGCCGTGCGGATCAGCACGATCAGGCGACCGGCGAAGCGACGATTGTTGATCACGGGTATATCCTCCTGCTGTCGGGGGTCGTTATCCCGCTATCCGGGTAGCAATCTGGCGCTTGGCAGACACAATCTCATCGGATCGCCGTTTGCCGATGAGGAGGAGGGTGGGGAGGAGGGTGAGGACGAGGGGGGCGCCGACGGCGAGTCCGGCGATGATGGCGGTGGCGAGCGGGCGTTGCAGGCCGGAGCCGCGGCCGAGCCCGAGGGCGAGCGGGCTCAAGGTCA
>JANOOK010000031.1:0-7515 GCA_031421275.1 Sphingomonadaceae bacterium | reverse complement strand
TCGGCCGATACCTGACATTTTACAATGGCCGACGCCCGCACTCATCGCTTGACCGCAAGACGCCCGATCACGTCTACTGCAACCAACCGCTTCTCGCAGCGGCATGAAACCGGCAGCCGCTCCACTTAGCAATCGCGCGGGCCTGTTCAGACAAACCGAGCCACCTCTATATGCGACGGTTGGCAAATGCTCGGCATCTAGATTAGACAGAACGTCCAGTCATCGATTCAAGTGATAGACGAATGCGAGACCAATCGGTCAAAGCCCTTCAGCATAAATTCCGGGACTATCTCGCAATCGGCGAAGCGATCTCCATCCTGCTTCATCCGTTCGGCGAGGTCGTGTTGCATGACATCGAAACCGGCAGGGTAGCGCGGATCTGGAACGCCTTCTCGAGCCGCAAGGCGGGCGACCTATCGCATCTCGAAGGCGCAGCCGACCTGTTTACTGAAGAGCGGGTCCTTGGCCCCTATGAGAAGGTGCTGTCGTCGCAAGGCCGCACGAAATCAATGACGGCGGCGCTGTATGACCGAGACGGTACGATGATGGGCTTCTTCTGCGTCAATCTGGACATCACCATCATCGACACGGCGATGTCGCGGTTGCTGGCTTTTACGGAAACTCCGAGTCAACGCATGAAGCCGGTTTCGCTCAACGACTTCCAGCAACAGGTCAACTATATCGTCAGGGACTATCTGATGTCGGCCAACAAGACGATCGATAGCTTGTCCCGCGAGGAACGCGTTCGGCTGATCGGCCAGATCGATGCAAGCGGCCTCTTCCACGCCCGGAATGCCATCAAATTTGTCGGCGTTGCTTTGGGTTTAAGCCGCGCGAGTATCTACAATCTGCTCGCCGATGCCAAGAAGGCAGCCGCGCCAGCTCCTTTGCCAGCATCGACGGCGCGCGAGAAGACGGCGGCAGCGTTGGCGGGCGGGCAGAGCCGTATGGAGTCGGCCAAGAGCGGGGCCCCGCGGCCAACCCCGCCGCGGCTCTCAGCCCGGCTGCCTTCTCTGACATAATGTATAATGAAGATTATATGTCAATGGGCGATCGAACGAACTGTAGGCAGGCAGACGTCCTGCGCGACTTGATCAAAGCGTGATGCTAAATTGACACATTGTCAGACTGGTCATATCGTCAGTCGCCGCTGGTGTGGAAGGAGCAACGGTGCGAGCGATCCTGCCGTGCATTCTGACCGTGACGCTGCTGACGGGCACGGGACCCGGCCGCACGCAGCCGGGGACTGGCGCTTCCAGTGATCGCTATTCGTGGCTGGAGTGTCAGCATGATCCGGCCGCGATGCAGTGGGCGAAGTCGCGTCGGGACCGCGCCGTCACCGAGCTGTCAGCCAAGCCTGAATACGCGGCGGTCAGCCGTGAACTCCACGACAGCCTTGCCGCCGGCGCGCCGTTGCCGACGAATTATCTGCTCGGGCAGCGCTATCTCCGGCTGTTGCGTGATGCGGCACACCCGTCGGGGCTGCTACAGGTCGCGCCCCGGCAAGGCAGGCAGGTTCCGGCGAACTGGACGACGGTTCTCGATATCGGGGATCTCAACCGGCGCGAGGGGAAGGACTATTCGCTGAACGGCCTCGGGATGTTCGATTTCCCGGATCGCTGCCTGCCGCCTGCGTTCGACCGGTGCCTGCTGGCGCTCTCACCTGGCGGATCGTCGAGCCTCGAACTGCGCGAGTTCGATCTCGCCAAAGGTGCCTTCGTCGACGGCGGGTTCCGGACCACCGCCAACCGTTCATTCACGGCCTGGCTCAACGCGGACACCCTGCTCATCGCTCACTCGCTGCTCGGCAGCCGGGCGTTGCCGAGCAATTTCCCGGCCGTCGCCCGGATCTGGAAGCGCGGCACGCCGCTGTCCGCTGCGAAGCCGGTCTTCGAGGCCCCGGCGACAGCTTCGCTGATCGAGTTTGGCGGCATCGGCGTCGGCACGGATCGCCGCGTCGTCGTCAATGTCGTCCAGGACTATTCGACGATCGATTATCACCTGATCGACCAGTATGGCACCATCTCGAAAATCGCACTGCTGCAGAAGGTTAAATACGTCGGCCGCGCCGGTCTGAGCTATCCCTATATGGCGGTGCAGTTGGCGGCACCTGCAACCGTCGGCGACAGGCCTTATCCCGCCGAGGCGATCGTCGCTTACGATGTCCGCTACGGCATCGGCGATGCCGGCCGTTACAGCAGTGTTTACCAGCCTGCGCCCGGTTCCTACGTTAGTGACGGCCTCGATGGTACCGGCTCCGGACTGGTCTTCATTAGCGACCAGGGCTTGCAGAAGACGATGATGTCGGCAACTTTCACCGGCAATCGCTGGTCGGTAAGTACAGCGCTGTCGGCACCGCCGGGGGTCAAGCTCGAGATTGTCAAGACCTACCAGACCGGCGACGACCTGCTGGTCGAGCAGCAGGGCTTTCTCACGCCGCCGACGGTGTCCTTGGTGTCGTGGGGCTCGGCTACGACGATCGCGGCGACCAAGCCGCTGATCGACGCCAGCAAGTACGAGGTCGCCATTCGCTCGGCGCGATCCCGCGACGGCACGATGGTCGATTATTACCTCGTACGACCGAGGGCACCACGCCCGGGTCCGGTGCCGACGCTGATGAGCGGCTACGGCAGTTTCGGCGTTAACTTCGATCCCGATTATTTTTCGTGAGGACTGGGCAGGGGGATGGTATCGCGGCTGTCGCGTGGCGGCGCTTACGCGGCGACGGCGATCCGCGGCGGCGGCGAACGCGGCGAAGCCTGGCACCTGTCCGGCGTCGGCGTGCACAAGCAAAACTCTTTCGACGACTTCATCGGTGTCGCCGAGGACCTCGTCCGCAGCGGCTTTACGACGCCGACTCATCTCGGCGCCTTCGGCCGGTCGGCCGGCGGACTGCTCACCGCTGCGATGGTGGCGCAGCGCCCCGACCTGTTCGGGGCCATTTTCGTCGGTGTGCCGGTGACCGACGTCGGGGCCCTGAGCACACCGGGCTCGGGCATCATCAAGGGTCAGAAGTCCGAGTTTGGCGACTGGGACGATCCCAAGGTGCTGCCCGTCATCCTCGCGTACTCGCCCTATCAGAACACGCGCGCCGGTGTCGCCTATCCGCCGATCCTCATCATGACCTCGACCGAGGATAATCAGGTCGGGCCGGGGCAGGCGCGCAAGTTCGCCGCCAAACTCGAAGATGCGGGGGCCAAGCCGTTATTAATCGAGGAGCCGTCAGGCGGCCACGGCGTGCCCGATCAATTCAAGCAGCCCGGGCTGGTCGCGGCCGAAGTCGTGTTCTTCATCGATGCGTTGATGCAACCGGATCGATGAACGCGCCGAGGTCGTGCGAGATCGCGATAAGCTGCGATGGGTCGCGAAATATCATGTGGCCGGCCTCGTAGCATTTCAGCGTAATACGCCGCGTCAGCTCGGGCTTGAGCGTCGCGATCGCAACCGCCTGACCTTCGCAGCTGTTGGTCGGATCGAAACGACCCAGCGCAACGAACACACGAAGCTTGGGCTCGATCGCCATAGCGTGCTGGGTCCACGGCGGATTGGCGTTGAACAGGTGAAAGACCTCGCCGTCGACAAGCCCCGCGGCCTGCGCGGCGGCCGCATCGGGCGATTGATTATACGTCCACTGTTTGCCGCTGCTGCGCCGCGCCGGTCCCGGCGTCGGCATGTAGCCCGCCTCGAGCGCACGGTAACCGCGGTCCGATCCGAAACCGAGCTCGCCTGTATAGCCGAGATCGGTCGCGTACCCGAGTTCGCGACGCAAATAGCGCGACACGTTCAGGTGCCGCTCGGGCGACTGGGCCTCGTCGCCGAATAGCCTCGTGTCGACATCGGCGAGCTTTCGGTCTTTATCGCCAATGAAAAACCCGTTCAGGAACTGCTCGGTATTCATAACCAGCGTCTTAGGGTTAATCTGTTCGGGGCGAACGCCGGTGTACCCGGCCAGCTCCTGAACAATCGCGGCACGCTCGGCGGCAGACAAAGTCCCGACGCGGTCGAGTGCCGGAAGGTAGGTCAACCGCGCCCAGGTATCGGCCGCTCTCATCGTCGCGGCAGGATCGCGCATCATTGCCGGCGACAGCCGCTTATGGTGCAGTGCGGTCGCCGTCCGTGTCTGGATATTCATCGCGTTCCAGAACGCCACCGCCATCTTGACGCTGGGAAAGCCGCCCGAGATGAACATCAGCCCGGCGATGCCGACGCCGCGCCCGGCGAGGAAGTCCGCGACAGCGCCAGCCCGCCAGACGCCGTAGCTTTCGCCAAGGATGTACAGCGGCTGCGACTGTGCATCGAACCGGGCTCGGTAGGCACGGATGAATTCGGCGGCAGTCGCGACATCGCCTTGCATGTTGAAGAACTCGGGCGCGAATTCCGGCTTGGCAACGCGACCGAAACCGGTCTCAACCGGATCATAGAAGACCAAGTCGGTCTTCGTCAGCAAAGTCTGCAGATTGTCGATGATGCCCGCCTTCGACACCAGTCGCGGGCCCAGAAACTCGGTATGCACATAGATCGACGGCACCGTCGGGCCACCGTTCCAAGCGACCGTCAGCGGCCTGCTGACACCCCGGTTTTTTACGACATACGCTGTGAAGAAGACATAGGCATGGACCTCACCGGTCTCTTCGGCGCGAATTGGCAGACGACCCGCGCGGGCCTCGTAGGTCAGTGGTCCACCCGATGTCTGGATGGTGTGAGTGGTCACTACGATCGCTTCGTCACCACTGGTCAACGCCGCGATTGTTGAGCGGGGCAGTGTCGCTGCAGCTCTCGGGATTAAGTGAGCGGATATCGCGAGAGAAAGGACCAGACCGGCCACGAAATTCTGCATGTCATCCCCCAGCTTCAACAACTATCGACCACAGTCCGCATATTACAGGTTTACGCAGCGATAAGCCGTAACAGCCCATCTATACTGGACGGAATGTCAAATTCGATTGCGCAAGAATCGCTAACAGCGCGCGGACGCGAACGCAGTGCAACGTATCGCCATCGATCGCCCGCAGCATGTCGCGCCGCAACTCCAGGTCCGCAGTGCGCTTCCTGCCACTTTTCTCACCGCGCTCGTTGCTGCGGATGACGTGCATCGTCGGGTCGATCAAGGTGCTGTGGCTTATTCCGTCGACGCAATCAGCCCGGCGACGAGGTGCGCGTAGACCGTCGCGGCGAGCTGCCGACCGATCGTGGCGCGCGCGACGCCGGCGTTGGCTCCGGCCGCGACGAACGCAGCTACCGTCGGCTAATACGACTGCAACGTGGGCAGCCCGCGCGCGCGACAATAGCCGGCGAACAGTCGCCAGTCGGACGCGTACGCGCGGCGCACTGTCGGCCGAGGCTTCGGCGACAAAGGCGTAGACGCGGTCGGCGTCGTAGCGGGTTAGGCCTTCCAATGCGGGCAGGTCAGGCACGCGTGCGACGATCGCCGTTGAAAGTGGTGCGGGAAAGAGATTTCAGGGTCGTCACCTATCTATTTCTCCTGTAATTTTTCTTTCGAGAATGCGGTTTTTCGTCCGTTAGAGCGGCTATTCAGCGCTGCTCAGATCACCAAAGACCGATATGAACAGGTGTCCGCTTTCCGGGAGAGTGACGAGAACACTGAATGGCACATGTTGGGTCCTTCCAGCCCAGAAGGTCGCTGAGCAAGTCGGTCTTTGCCAAGGTCGACCGGTCGCCTGCCGTGCATTAGGTTGCCATCATGCCGAAGCAACTCTGGTCATCGACGCTGCGGATCGCGCCGCCGAGCATCCCGGCGTTGTGGGCCGGCGCGACGCTGCTTCTGTGGGCGCTTTACGCGTTCGTCTTCATCCAGACCGCGGGCGACCCGATCGGCTCGGCGGCGATTGACGCCGCCGCCAACGTCGTGCCGCTGGCGATGCTGGCGGCGGCGGTCCACGCGCTGCTAAAGGCGCATGTCATGGCGCGGCCGGTGCCAGTGCAGATGGTTGCCCACGCCGGGCTCGCCGTCGCCTTCGCCACGACGTGGTATGCGCTCGTTCTGGTGATGCTTGCCTTCTTCGCGGGGGTGCGCGGTGGTGGCTTCGCTGTGTCGGGCTTCTCCGGTCCGGTGTTCACGTGGCAGGTGTTTCAGGACCTCGTGCTCTACGCGACTATCGCCGCGACCTGCTATGCGACGCGCGGCGGGCGCGAAGCCGCCAGCGTGACGATCGTCAGTGCGCCGCCGCTCGAGCGATACCTGACGCGTACCGGCGACGAGATCGTCCCGATCAACGTGCGCGAGATCGTCAGCATCACCGGCGCGCAGGACTATGCCGAGGTCGCCACCCTTGCAGGCCGCCATCTCGTCCGGATGAGCCTCGCCGAGTTCGAGCGCCGCCTCGATCCGAAGCGCTTCGTCCGCGTTCACCGCTCGACGATCGTCAACTTCGACCACTTCGCGCGCGCCGAGCCCGCGGGCGGCGGCCGGATGCTCGCCCACATGGCGAACGGCGACGTCGTCCAGGTTAGCCGGGCAGGCGCGCAGACGCTGCGGGCTTTGATCGTCTAGTTGACCCGCCGGCCGCGGCGACGGACCGTTTGCCCGCGCCGCATGTCCGTTGGCGGCTTTTTCCACCGCGACCGCCCGCGACCTGCGACCTCCCCCGACCTCGATCCGTGGAGGCAACGATGCGTCTTGTACTGTTTCTCTCATGTCTGCTCGCCGGTGCCGCCCAAGCGGCACCACGGCTGATTGTGCCGGCTGACCTGACCGCGCCCGCTCCGGCACCGCTCGTGCTGGAGGGCGCAGCACCCGGTGCGACCGTCACGATCACCACCGAACGTCCGAGCCGCGACGGCACAAAAACGTATGTCGCCAGCGCCAGCTTCGTCGCCGACGCCGAGGGCCGGGTGGACACGGGGAAGGCTGCTCCGCGCGACGGGACCTACGGCGGCGTCGAACCGCTCGGACTGTTCTGGGCGGCCAAGGCGACGCCGCAGAAGAGCGACGTTCCGCACGGCGAAGTTAAAGTCACCGCCGTCGCCGGGACGGCCACGACGACGGCGTTGACGCGATCCGAGCCCGATCCCGCCGGACTCCGGGTATCGACCGACACGCCGTTCCCCGGAGCGGTTTGGGCTCGCCCTACGGGGGCTGGACGTCATCCCGTCGTGATCGTGCTCGGCGGTTCCGAAGGGGGCATTTCGGCTGCGCGCGACCTCGCCCCACTGTTCGCCGCCCGCGGCTACGCGACCCTGGGGTTGCCATATTACGACCCTGGCTATGACCCTAGCGACCGCGTCGCCGGCCTGCCGCACAGCTTTACCAACATTCCGGTCGACCGTCTCGCTGCGGTGCGCGGGTGGCTCGCCACGTGCGCCGATGCCGATGTCGACCGGCTCGGCATCTGGGGCGCGTCGAAGGGTGCCGAGTTCGCGCTGATCGCAGCGAGCCGCTACCCTTGGATTGGCGCGGTCGTCGCGATCGTGCCTTCCGACGTTGTATGGGAAGGGTGGGGCGGCACGGGGCCGACGACCGCATCGTTCGCCTTCGACGGCAAGCCGCTCGCCTTC
>JANOOK010000030.1:0-20882 GCA_031421275.1 Sphingomonadaceae bacterium | reverse complement strand
AAGGTGATGGAGATGGTGCGCGCCCACTTCCGCCCCGAGTTCCTCAACCGGCTGGACGAGATCATCCTGTTCAACCGGCTGGCGGCCGAGCACATGGGACGCATCGTCGACCTGCAGGTGGCGCGTGTCGCGGCGATGCTCGCCGACCGCAAGGTGACGCTCGACCTGACCGACGGCGCACGGCGCTGGCTGGCGCGGGTGGGGTACGACCCGGTGTACGGCGCGCGGCCGTTGAAGCGGACCGTGCAGAAATACTTGCAGGACCCGCTCGCCGACCGCATCCTCGCCGGCGAGGTCGCCGACGGCAGCACGGTGCACGTCGACGAAGGCGACGGGCGCCTGGTGCTGGCGGGTTAGTTGGGCGCGGCGCAGGCGCGCTAGTTGCCATTCGGCTTACCGGTGCCGTCCTCGACCAGCTTGCGCGCTTCGGCCTCATGCGCGTCGTTGACGTAGCGCCACTGCTTGGCGGTGAAGCACATCTTGTGGCGCTTGACCAGCGAGCCGGTTTCGATTTGGGACGTGCAGATGATCTTCTCGGGTACCGCCGCGACAGGTTGCACTGCCAGTGTCGCTGGTGGAGCTGCCGTCTGCGCTGATGCCGCCATGCCCATGATCAGCGCCATCGCCGTAATCGTCAGTGTGATAGCCCGCATCGCTCTAACCCCCGACCACGCCTGGCGAGGCTAGAGCAAGGCGCACGACCGCGCCAGCGTTGCCGGTTGTGCAACCGTCGTTTTGCAGTGCAGATGCGGGCGATGGCAATAACTGACCCCGACCTCACGCGGATAGGACGGGACCCTTTGTGGTTCGCGCACCGTTATGATCCTGGTCAAGATGCGGTGCACTTCCTGCGGCTCTCGCGCGACGTACACCGCGCCGCGACGTTCGTCACCGACGAGTATCTGCCCGCTGATGCGGCGAAGCTGGTGCTGCGGCGGCAGGACGTGATGGCCGCTGCGCCGCTGCCTGCGCCGGTGCACTTCATCTTCCACTCGGCCTATTGCTGCTCGACGCTACTGGCGCGGGCCTGCGATCTCGAGGGCGTGGCGATGGGACTGAAGGAGCCGCCGTGGTTCAACGACCTCGTCGGCTGGAAGCAGCGCGGGGGAACGCCGCGTGAGATCGCGGCGGTGCTCGACGACGGGCTCACTCTGCTGGCGCGGCCGTTCGGGCCGGGGGAGGCGGTGGTGATCAAGCCGTCGAACGTCGCCAATGCGTTTGCGCCCGCGATGCTGACGATGCGGCCGCGGGCGCGGGCGCTGCTGCTGCACGCGCCGCTCGAAGCCTATCTCGGCTCGATCGTGCGCAAGGGCATGTGGGGGAGGCTGTGGGTGCGCGACCTGCTGGTCAAGCAGCTCGGCGACGGGCTGCACGATCTGGGGTTCACGCCGACCGACTACCTCGGCCAGACCGACCTGCAGGTCGCCGCGATGGGCTGGCTGGCGCAGCATGCGCTCTTCGCGCGGATGGTCGACAGCTTCGGCTCAAACCGGGTGCGGACGCTCGACAGCGAGACGCTGGTCGCCCAGCCCGTCGCGATAATGCGCGCGCTGGCGACGCTGTTCGGGCTGAAGCTTAGCGAGGCGGCAGTGGCGGCGGTCGTCACCGGACCGGCGTTCGCGACGCATTCGAAATTCGGGCGAGCCTTCGGGGCCGAGGCGCGCACCGCCGAGCAGGCCGACACCGCCGCGCTGCATCGCGACGAGATCGACAAGGTCGTGGTGTGGACCACGGCGGTGGCGGCGAGCGCGGGCGTGTCGATTACGCCGCCTGCACCGCTACTGGGATAGCCCGTAACGGAAAAGGACGGACCTTGCGGCCCGCCCTGATCAGAATCGACGCTTACAAGATTAGTAGCGCAGGCGAACGCCCATCGCGAAGCGGCGACCCAACGCGTCGTAAGTCGATGGATAGGTGTTGCCGCTGTTGTAGGAAGTGTTACCGATCGTGCTGCCGACGATTGGCGGACCCTTATCCAGCAGATTGCTGACGGTGAGTGTCAGCGTCAGATTCTGCGCGATGCTCACACGGCCAGCAAGGTCGAAGTAATTATAGGCAGGAATCCTACCGAAGCCGAGAGCTGCCGGGCCGCTGCCGTTGATTGGATCGGCATCGCGCGGCTCCTGCCTCAACCCGTCGATATGACGCCACAGCAGCGAAATGTCGAAGCTGTCGAAGCTCACCGTCGTCCGCTGCGTCCACTGGAACTTGGGCTGCAGCGAGCCCAGGTAACCACAGTTGGCGCTATAGAAACCGACGCATTCGCGGTTGATCCCTAGTACGGGGAAACGCGGATCGGCGTAAGCAACCGACTGGAACTGCTGATGGAACGTATAATTCCCTAGAAACGATAGACCAACTTTCGCGAACCCGACATCGTGCGAATAGTTGACCGTCAGGTCGATACCATCAGTTTTCAAACGACCGAGATTAGTCTCCGGCTGGGGTAGACCGAAGGTAGTCGCGGGATCGCCGTCGAGCGCGCCGGAAGCCGGATCGCGGCGGATACCCGTGCACGCCACGCTCAACGCACTGGCTGCGGTCAGATTGCTAAAGCAGCCATTGATCACATCGTTCGATGTTGGCGTTGTGATTGCATGATTAACGATGATTTTATAGTAATCGACAGTCAGTGATAACCCTCGGAAGAAGGTCGGCTGGAAGATCACGCCACCTGTGTAGGTATCGGCAACTTCGGGACGAATATTGATATTACCGCCGCCAGTACCGTTCGCCTGTCCCGCAGCCGGGTCTTGAATCGTACCGATCGTTCCAGCGGGAGCACCCTGTGCAATACATACCGCACGAAGGGTGGCGTTGGTCGTCGGTGCAGCACCCGAACAAGGGTCAACCGCAAGATTGGTCAGCCCCGTCGTGACTGGATTGAACAGCTCAAAGATGTTCGGAGCCCGGACTGCGCGAGAGTAATCACCACGGATCTTGAGGCCAAAACCTGGAGCCCAGGTCCCGCCGCCCTTGTAGGTGGTCGTGTTGTAGCCGCTACTTCCCCCGTCGACCTTGTAAGACGAGTAGCGGATGCCAGCTTCAAGCGTCAGACTGTCGAAAAATGGCTTATCCTGGACGATCGGAGCGACAAGTTCGCCGAACACTTCCTTGACGTTATAGCCGCCGCTGAAGGTCGGTGCAGCGCCGCCTGCACCGCCGAGTTCGCCGGGCGTTTGTGAGAGCAGGTCCGAAGACTGAGAGGCGGTGTACTTGCGATATTCGGCACCGACAGCGAAACTGATCGCGTCCTTCGCGCCGGGCGAAACGAAGCCGAAGTCCCCAGTCACGGTACCCTTGACCTGCCCAAGCGACGTCTTGTTCAGTGTCGTACTGGCGGCCGTCAAATAAGGAATCTGGTCTGAGGTAATGCTACCCGCTGGCCCGAAGATATTGACTGGCACGCACCCGGCATTGAGCGACAGGCAGGTTGTCTTGTTAGTCGCCAGCAAGGCGTCGCGAAAGCGCGACGTCAGGGTATAGTTCTGCAGCGTCTGACGGTTCTCACTCTGCCCGTACGAACCGTTCACGTCCCAGTCGAGATGGTCATTGAACTTGCCACGGGCACCAAGACGGTAATCGAACACGGTCGTCGCATATTCGCTGATCCGCGGGCCGACCTCGACCGCACGACGGCGGATGGTGGTGGTAACGGTCTTATAATTGGGATCGGTTGGGCTGGTTGCAGTCGCGGCTGCGTTGCACTGCGCCGGGGTAAATCGGGGCGTATAGGTCGGCGCAGCACCGTCCGCCGGAGGAGGAGCCACGTTGAAAGCGCAAAATTGGCTGCGCAGACCGGCCGGCAGATACGGATTGCTAAGCGGGATCACCACCGACGAGCTGAACAGGCCGGACGGTGCGATGATCGTGTTCACGGTGTTCTTGGAGAACAAACCGCGCGTGTAGAACGTCACGCTGTCGCTAACGTCGTACTTCGCCTGACCATAAATATTGTAACGCTGAAACGGCGTCTGGAATATGTTGTAAGGATTGAAGTTGAATGGATTTTTAGCGATCGTCGCAAAGCCCGTCGTTGGATTGATGTAACGCTGGCCATTGTTTGCAACCGCCGGATTGGTGCTTGGCTGGCCAGTAGCCGGATCAAGCGGGCGCGTGCCCGTGAAGCGCGTCGGAACCGAGGTGCTTGACCCGCCAACGGCGCCCGAGAACGAGTCGATGTTGTTGACCGAGAAATCCCTATCGCCCTGATAGACCGGGTCGGCATGCTGATAACCGATGCTGAGCACGGCGTTGCCCTTGTCGTCGGCGAAGTTGCCGCCGATGGTCAGGTCGGTGCGGTAGTAATTACCGTCGCCCTTGCCGTTGATCGTCTCGTTGCCCGAGAATTCAACGCCGGTAAAATCCTGTTTGGTAATGAAGTTGACGACGCCGGTGACCGCGTCGGCTCCGTAGGTCGTGACGGCCGAACCGGTCAGGGCATCGACCCGGTTGATCAGCGCCAGCGGAATATTATTCAGATCGACGCGGCCAAGCGAGTTTGCCGGAGTAACGCGATTGCCGTCGAGCAACACGATATTCCGGAAGGAGCCGAGACCGCGAAGGTCGACGTACGACGCGCCGCCGTTGCCGTTGTTGACCGCCGAGCCGATGCTCGGAACGACGCCTGGGATCTCGCGCAGAACGTCCTCGGCGACGTTAGACTGGCGGAGATTGATCTCGTCGGCAGTGGTTACGGTAACCGGAGCCGACCGAACGAGGTTGGGGTTCTTGATGAGCGAGCCGGTAACGACGATCGTCTGCTCGTCGGCAGCGGCAGTTTGTTGCTGCGCCGCTTCGGCGGACCCGACCGACACCGCAGTGCCGGTACCCGGCGCGGTCGTCGTCGTGGCGGTTTGCGCGAACGCCGGCAGCGCGAAGGCGGCCGCCCCGACGAGGATCGTCGAGCGCAGCAGCACGGTCTTGGTAATGGTATTCGACATGGGGTTCCCCGCATAACCTTGGCGCGCATGGCGGACTCGCGGTTCGCGGCTCCGGCTCGCACTTGCAGCGACGTATGCGGGCGCTGCCACGGCAGTGCAACGGGGCTTGCAGCCGCCGACACAGTTCGTCGGGCGGCTGTTGTAAATCCGACACATTGCCGTTAACGCGGCGACGCTGGATGATCGTTGCGATCCAGCAGGGAAGCGGGATGCGGATGCACGGCTACCGGACAGCCACGATCATATTGATGACGACGCTGATGCCGGCCGCTGTCCCGATGGCGGCTGCGGCCGCCGAGCGCCCGGCGAAGACGCTGGCGGCGATGACGGCGTGCCGGGCGACCGTCGACCCGGGACAGCGGCTGGCGTGCTATGACGCGGCGATCGGCCCGCTGGCGGAGGCGGTCGCCAACGGCGACGTCAAGGTGCTCGACCGCGAGGAGGTGCGCCAGACGCGGCGCTCGCTGTTCGGCTTCGAGCTGCCCAAGCTGCCGTTCTTCAGCGGCGACGACAGCGCGCGCGACACGCCGACAGAGATCGACACGACGGTCGCGAGCTTCCGCAGCGCCGGCTACGGCAATTTCTCGTTCACGATGGCCGACGGCTCGGTGTGGCAGACCAAGGAGCCGCTGCCGCGCGATCCGCGCGGCGGCCAGGCCGTGAAGATCAAGGCGGGGGCGCTGGGCAACTACTTCCTCGGCATCAACGGCGCGCGGATGGTGCCCGCGGCGCGGACACATTAAGGCAGGCGCGGCATGGCTGAACGATCGCCCGCCTTCGGCCAGATTCCGCCGCGGCAAGCCCGCCCGTCGGGACCTGCCGGCCCGCAGCGTCAGCCCGATCCGCGGCAGCTCAACGCCAGCGGACTGGCCGCACTCGCGCGCAACGAGGCGCGCGCGGCGGCGGCGCTGTTCGCGCAGGCGGCCGAACTCGACCCCGGCGCGGTGCCGCTATGGCTCAACGTGGCCAAGGCCCAGCGGCTGCTCGGCGACGATGCGGCCGAGCGCGCGGCACTGGAGCGCGCGCTGGCGCTCGATGCGCTCGACCTGACCGCGCTGATCCGGCGCGCCGAACTGCTGCAGCGTACCGGCGCGCTCGCCGACGCGACGGTGGCGTGGAGCGCGGTGCTCGGCGTCGCGCCGCCGCCGGGGCAGCGGTCGCCGGCGCTCGAAGCGCTGCTCGACGCGGCGCAGGCGTTCGTGAGCGCGCGCAATGCGGCGTTCGCGGCGGCGATCGATACGGCGCTGGCCCCGGCGAAGGCGGCGGTCGGGACCGCGGCGCGGCGGCGGGTCGATGCGGCGATCGACGCCGCGACCGGGCGGCGGCGGGTGTATAGCAACGTCTGCGCCGGGCTGCACTTTCCGTTCCTGCCGGCGGACGAGTATTTCGACCGGGCGCACTTCCCGTGGCTGGTGGCGTTCGAGGCGCATACCCCGGCGATCCGCGCCGAGCTGCTGACGCTGCTCGACACCGGCGACAGCGCGATTGAACCATACGTCGCGATGGTGCCAGGCGCGCCGCCGACGATCTGGAGCGGGCTCGACCGCTCGCTCGACTGGAGCGCTTATTATCTGTGGCAATACGGCGAGCCGGTGGCGGAGGCACTGGTACGCTGCCCGGCGACCGCGGCGGCACTGGCCGAGGTGCCGATGGCCGACATCCCGGGGCGCGCGCCGACGGCGTTCTTCTCTATCCTGCGGCCGCGCACCCGGATTCCGCCGCACACCGGTGTCACCAACACGCGCGCGATCGTGCATCTGCCGCTGGTCGTGCCGCCGGGCTGCGGCTTCCGCGTCGGCGGCGAAACACGGGCGTGGGTGGAGGGCGAGGCGCTGGTGTTCGATGACACCATCGAGCACGAGGCGTGGAACGACAGCGATGCGGTTCGTGCCGTGCTGATCGTCGACGTCTGGAACCCGTATATCGCGCCGGCCGAGCAAAGCCTGCTGCGCGACTTCTTCGCCGCCGCCGATGCCAGCGATTTCTACCTCGAGCCGGCGCACTGAGGCGGACGCCCGCATGACCAGCGACCCGGTCCAGAGCGCCGCGCAGGCCGGCGTCGCGGCGTGGCAGCGCGGCGATGCTGCCGGCGCGCGCGGGGCGTTCCAGACGGTGGTCGCGGCGGGCCGCGCGACGCCGCAATTATGGCTGCTGCTGGCGCAGGCGTGCGAACAGCTGGGCGACACCGCGGCGACCCACGCTGCCCTCGATCAGGTGCTGGCGGCCGACGGGCGCAACCTGTTCGCGCTGACGATGAAGGGCGACCTGCTGACGGTCGCGGGCGACGACCGCGCGGCGGTGGCGTTCTACCAGCTGGCGCTGACCAACGCGCCGCCGCTGGCCGAGCAGAGCGCCGACCTGCGGACGCGGCTCGCGCGGGCGGAGGTCTCCACGAGGGCGGCGGCGGGTCGGTTCGCGGCGCATCTGGACCTGCAGCTCGACGCGGCGGGGGTTGCACCCGGTGCGGCGGGGCGCCGTTTCGCCGAGGCGCTCGCCATCCTGAACGGGACGCAGGAGGTGTACCCGCAGCAGCCGACGAGTTTTTTCTACCCGCGGCTGCCGCTCATCGAGTTTTTCGACCCCGCCGCATTCGACTGGGTGGCGCAGCTCGAAGCCACGGTTCCGGAAATGCAGGCCGAGCTGGACGCGGTGCTTGCCGACGGCAGCGCCTTGCAGCCCTACGTCGCCGCGTCGCCGGACCGGCCCAACCGCGGCCATGCGCTGCTGAACGATCCGAAGTGGAGCGCATTTTATCTATGGCAGGACGGCGCGCCGACCGCCGCGGCGCGCCGGCACTGCCCGGCGACGCTGGCGGCGCTCGAAGCCGCACCGCTGCCGCGCATCGCCGGCAGGTCGCCGATGGCGCTGTTCTCGGTGCTGCGCCCGCACACGCATATCCCGCCGCACAACGGCATGCTCAACACGCGGCTGATCTGCCACATCCCGCTGATCGTTCCCGACGGCTGCCGGCTGCGGGTGGGCAACGAGGTGCACCACGTCGAACCCGGCCGCGCGATGATCTTCGACGACAGCATCGAGCATCAGGCGTGGAACGACAGCGACGCGACGCGGGTGGTGCTGCTGTTCGAGATCTGGCGTCCCGAACTCGATGCGAGCGAACGGGCGGCATTGACCGCGTTGTTCGAGGCGATCGGGGAGTATCCGGGAGCTTAGGCCTCATCCGGCGAGTTCGCCGCGAACTGCGCCAGCATCACGTGATGTCCGCCGGGTTCGGTGAAGCCGATCTCCGTGGAGCCGTAGAAAGTGTCGCGCTTGGGCAGGAACAGCGTCGCGTCGCCGAGCGCCTTCGCCGCCGCGTCGACGTCGGCAACGCTCATGAACAGGAATGTCTTGGCGCGTTGAAAGACTTCGGCACCGACGTTGGCCATGTCCTCGGTTCCCGACTTGACGGTCTGCAGCATGACCGAGATGCCGGTGTTGCTGACGCCGCCGTCGCCGCCCATCGTCAGGATGACGAAGTTCGGCTCGCCGGTGTCGGGGACGGCGACCTGGCGGACGAAGCCCAGTTTGGCGAAGAAACTCTCCGACGGTTCGATCGCGTCGACATAGAGCACCGGGGTGGATTGCAGGATCATCGGAAGGGCTCGCCTTGTCAGGAGTTCGTGCCGCGGGCTATGCGGACCGCAGTGACAACGCGCGGCAGCTTTATTTCGTTCACGATGCCGCGCTTGCCGTCGAGGACCGCCGCGTGATCATTGCGGTCGACGGCCCGGCGGCGAGCGGCAAAGGCACGATCGCGCGGGCGCTCGGGCGGCATTTCGGGCTGCCGCACCTCGACACCGGCAAACTGTATCGCGCGGTGGGACTGGCGGTGCTGCTGGCCGGGCGCGACCCGGCCGACGCCGAGGCGGCAACGGCGGCGGCAACCAGCTTCGACCCGGCGCTGCTCGACGACGCCGGCCTGATGAGCGCGGCGAATGCCCAGGCCGCATCGATCGTCTCGGCGCATCCGACGGTGCGCGCCGTACTGCTCGACCGGCAGCGGGCGTTCGCCGCGCAGCCGGGCGGCGCGGTGCTCGACGGGCGCGATATCGGCACGGTCATCGTACCCGATGCCGACGCCAAGCTGTTCGTCACCGCGGCACCGCCGGTGCGCGCCGCGCGGCGTGCAGCCGAGCTCGCGGCGGCGGGTCTGGCCGCCGATCCGGACACCGTGCTCGCCGACATTCTGGCCCGCGATACGCGCGACAGCGGGCGCACGACCGCGCCCTTACGACAGGCGACCGACGCCGCCTTGCTCGACACGTCGGAAATGGCTATAGCCGCCGCCGTCGCTCATGCGATCGCGCTGGTGACGGCGCGAGTCGGCGCGCGCGGCTAGCAAACAGGGCGGGACGAACGGCGCTGCGGCCCGCTTCGCCTCATCACAGTTTGGATGACGAGAGGCGGTCGGCATGGTGCCGGGCGTCGGCGAAGAACGGCCGGCATGGTGCCGGTTGCGATGGTTACGGACTGTCCCGGGCCATCGAGTGGATTTGAGGTTTACTGAATGGCTTCTGCTGCCCAACCGACCCGCGACGACTTTGCCGCGATGCTCGAAAGCTCGCTCGGCAAGAATCAATCGTTCGAAGGCCGGGTCGTCAAGGGTCGTGTCACGGGAATCGAGAATGATCTCGCCGTGATCGATGTCGGGCTCAAGTCCGAAGGCCGCGTGCCGCTGCGCGAGTTCGCCGCCCCCGGCATGAAGGCCGAGATCAGCGTCGGCGACGAAGTCGAGGTCTATGTCGACCGCGTCGAGAACGCGATGGGCGAGGCGATGCTGTCGCGCGACCGTGCCCGCCGCGAAGCCGCCTGGGATACGCTCGAAACGCAATACGCTGCCGCCGAGCGCGTCGAGGGCGTGATCTTCGGCCGCGTCAAGGGCGGCTTCACCGTCGACCTGTCGGGTGCCGTGGCGTTCCTGCCGGGCAGCCAGGTCGATATCCGCCCGGTCCGCGACGTGACCCCGCTGATGAACCTGCCGCAGCCGTTCGTCATCCTGAAGATGGACAGGAAGCGCGGCAACATCGTCGTGTCGCGCCGCTCGATCCTCGAGGAAACCCGCGCCGAGCAGCGTACCGGCCTGATCCAGAGCCTCGCCGAGGGCCAGATCGTCGACGGCGTCGTCAAGAACATCACCGACTATGGGGCGTTCGTCGACCTCGGCGGCATCGACGGCCTGCTGCATGTCACCGACATGAGCTACAAGCGCGTCGGGCACCCGTCGGAAGTGCTCAATATCGGTGACACGCTGCGCGTGCAGATTGTCCGCATCAACCGCGAGACGCAGCGGATCTCGCTCGGCATGAAACAGCTCGAGGCCGATCCGTGGTCCGCCGCCGCCGGCAAGTATCCGGTCGGCAGCAAGCACAAGGGCCGCGTCACCAACATCACCGAATATGGCGCGTTCGTCGAGCTCGAAGCCGGCATCGAGGGCCTCGTCCACGTCTCCGAAATGAGCTGGGTCAAGAAGAATGTCCATCCCGGCAAGATCGTCAGCACTTCGCAGGAAGTCGAAGTGATGGTGCTCGAAGTCGACGAGGACAAGCGCCGCATCTCGCTCGGGCTCAAGCAGGCGCAGCGCAACCCGTGGGAAGTCTTCGCCGAACAGATGCCGGTCGGCACCGTCGTCGAGGGCGAGGTCAAGAACTCGACCGAATTCGGGCTGTTCATCGGCCTCGACGGCGAAGTCGACGGCATGGTCCACATGTCCGACATCGCCTGGGGTCTGTCGGGCGAGCAGGCGCTGGCGGCGCATCACAAGGGCGAGCGCATCCGTGCGGTCGTGCTCGAGGTCGATGTCGAGAAGGAGCGGATCAGCCTCGGCATCAAGCAGCTCGACGACAGCAAGGTCGCGGCCCCGGCCCCGGCCGCCGACGGCGGCAGCGACCTGCGCAAGAACCAGGTCGTCACCGTCACCGTGGTCGAGGCCCGTGACGGCGGTCTCGAAGTCGAGATCGGCGAAGGCGGCGAGCGCGCCTTCATCAAGCGCGGCGACCTCAGCCGCGACCGCGACGACCAGCGCGCCGAACGCTTCCAGGTCGGCCAGAAGGTCGATGCCATGGTGATCGGCTTCGAGCGCGGCAAGAAGCCGACGTTGAGCATCAAGGCCGAGCAGATCGCGTCGGACAAGCAGGCCGTGGCGCAGTATGGCTCGTCGGATTCAGGGGCGTCGCTCGGTGATATTCTGGGCGCGGCGCTCAACCGGGCGAAGGACAGTGACAAGGGCTGATGGTGCGACGAGCTTTGGTCGCTTGCGCTAACCAGCTAAGAAGTATAGGTAAACCACTGATCGTACGGTAACGGTCACTTTACTTTTGTGTTGCCTTTGTAAAGAATGTTCGTGACACTGGCGGCGATCACCGATCTAGCGGCCGGTGTCGCGGTGTCGATGGCGGGGCAAAAGTGATGATCAGGTCGGAACTCGTTCATTCGATCGCGGCGGTGAACCCACATCTCACGCAGCGCGAAGTCGAAAGCCTGGTGACAGTGGTGTTCGAGTCGATCGCCACGGCGCTGGCCGATGGTCGTCGTGTCGAACTGCGCGGTTTCGGGGCATTCTCCACCCGGACGCGCGAGGCGCGCACCGGACGCAATCCGCGCACCGGCAGCGCTGTCGCCGTCGACGCCAAGCGCGTCCCGTACTTCAAGCCCGGCAAGGACTTACGCGAGCGCCTCAATATCGCGTAAGATAATGCGCGTGGCCCACGTGGCGGAATTGGTAGACGCAAGGGACTTAAAATCCCTCATCCGTATGGATATGCCGGTTCGATTCCGGCCGTGGGCACCATCGGCGCAATCGACCTCAGGACCGGTTCGGATTTGCTGAAATCGCCTTAGCTTGCGGTTACAGCAACGCCTGCCGTGCGGTCTCATAGCAATCGTTGGTATGGCGGTCGCCGATCAGCTTCATCGCGCTATAGCTGACGCCTGCTGCGAGCGCGGTACCCGCGATCGGCACGAATTTCGACACCGCGCCGGCCGCGAGCCGCAGGCCGAGCCGCCGCATGACGCTGGCCACGACGCGCTCGGTGACGATCCGTCCGATGATCGCGCTGCCCAGCCGGTTGGCGACCGCGAGGACGCGCTGCCCGCGCTGCGGATCGAGCGCCGCCACTTGTTCAGCATCGAGCCCGAAGCGGCGGCTGATCTCGGGGAGCAGCTTGCGCAGGATGCCGAAATCGGTGAGTACGTCGAGCGCCGGCAGCGGCACCACCGCGACCCCGGCCGAAACCAGCGACCGGTTGCGCACCAGCTTGCGGCAGTCGGCGCGTATCGTCTCGAGTTCGGCTGCGGTCACGATCATCACGGCTCCTCTTGCCTCACGACATCTACAACGCGCGACGCGCGGTTGTTGTCCAGTCGATCTGTCGTCTCATCAGGAGGACGGTCAGCTTGCAGACGCCGTCCGAACTGCTAGTGATAAGCGCTGCCCATTCGGGCGAAGCCGCGCGGATCCCGGCATTCGATCCGGTATCTGGAGTTGATGGTGAAAACCAGTCTGAGGCCAAGCGCCGTGCCTGCGGCCCCGCGGGCGACTTGCTAGATGGCAGCTTCGGCGCTTCGACGGGCTGGGGCGCACGCGGCGGAACCGACGCTGCACGCGCGGCTCCGGGCGGCGACGCACAGCGCGCATGAGGTGGTCGACGCGCACTACAGCCGCTTCGATCTTGCCGACCACCAGGGCTACCGCGACTTCCTCACTGCCCATGCGACGATCGTGCCGCGCTGCGAGGCGGTGCTCGATGTTTCGGGCGTTGTCGGCCTGCTGCCGGATTGGGACGAGCGGCGGCGGACCCCGGCGCTGCTCGCCGACCTTGCCGCGCTCGACTGCGCCGTGGCCTTGAACGAGTACGCCCCCACGGCGCTTGCGGTGCCCGAAACATGGGGGATGCTGTATGTCCTCGAGGGCTCGCGGCTCGGCGGTGCGGTGCTCGCGGGCCGGGCGCGTGCCAACTCCGACCCGCGCTGCCGCGACGCCACGACCTATCTCCGCCACGGTTATGGCGCGAGGCTGTGGCCCAAATTTCTGCTGGCATTCGACAGCGCTGCGGCGACGACCTTGGAATTCGACCGGGTCGTCGCAGGTGCGCGGGAAGCTTTCGCCTTGTTTGCCGCCGGAAGTTAGGAAGATGCTGCCGACCGGCCCATTGACCGGCGTCCGCGTCGTCGAGTTCGCCGGCATCGGCCCGGGGCCGCACGGCGCGATGCTGCTGTCCGACATGGGGGCCGAGGTGCTGCGCATCGACCGGCCGGGCGGCAGTGGCGTGCCGAACCCGATCGTCGGTCGCGGCCGTCACACGCTCGAACTCGACATCCGCACGCCCGAGGGCAAGGCGGCGGCGCTCGACCTTGCCGCGCGGGCCGACGTCGTCATCGAAGGCTTTCGCCCCGGCGTGATGGAGCGGCTCGGGCTCGGTCCCGATGTGCTGCTCGCGCTCAATCCACGGCTGGTCTACGGACGGATGACCGGCTGGGGGCAGACCGGGCCACTGGCGCAGGCTGCCGGCCACGACATCAACTACATCGCGCTGACCGGGGCGCTGGCGGCGATTACCGGCACGGACGGCCACCCGGTGCCGCCCTTGAACCTCGTCGGCGACTTCGGGGGCGGCTCGCTTTATCTGGCGCTCGGCATCGTCGCGGCGCTGTTCGAGCGCGAGCGGTCGGGGCAGGGCCAAGTCATCGACGCCGCGATCGTCGACGGCGTCGCCTCGCTGCTGACGATGTTCGCCGGGCTGCTGCCGTCGGGGGCGATCTCGCTTGAGCCCGAGCGCAACCTGCTCGGCGGCCGGGCACCCTTCTACCGCTGCTACGAATGCGCCGACGGCAAGTTCATATCGGTCGGGCCGCTCGAGCCGCACTTCTATGCCGAGTTCCTGACGCGGATCGGCGCGCCGGAGGAACTCCGCGTCCGGCAGCACGATCCGGCGCTGTGGGCGGAGCGCGGCGGGGTGCTCGCTGCGCTGTTCCACAGCAAGCCGCAGGCCGAGTGGTGCGCGCTGCTCGAAGGGACCGACGCCTGCTTCGCGCCGGTGTTGACTTACGCTGAGTCGCTCACCCACCCGCAGCTGACCGCGCGGGCGACTTACGTGGAGGCCGACGGGCTGCTGCAGGCGGCCCCCGCGCCGCGGTTCTCGCGAACGCCGGGCAGCATCGGTGCCAGCGGTTCGGGTGCAGCCTTGCGCGACCGCTGGCTGGCGTCGTCCGGCTAGAGCCTCTTGTAGATCGAAACTCAACCCGCTCGGGATGAGCGGGTCTGGTGCTTCGGCCTGAGTGCAAGAAAGTCTAACCGCCTCACTCCATCAACTTGCGCTGCAGGTACGTCATCGTCAGCGCCGTCGTCCGCGCGGTCTGCTTGAGGTCGGCACCGGAGCCGTGGCCGCCCTCGGTGTTCTCGTAATAATAGAACGGCAGCCCCATCGCTTCGAGCTTGGCGGCGAATTTGCGCGCATGCTGCGGCCCGACGCGGTCGTCCTTCGTCGTGGTGAAGATGAACGGCTCGGGGTAAGCCACGCCCTCGCGCAGATTGTGGTACGGCGAGGTCTTCTGCCAGAACGCGCGCACCGCCGGGTCGGCCTCGACATCGCCATACTCGCCCTGCCACGATGCGCCCGCGGCGATCTTGCCGATGCGGATCATGTC
Source organism: Sphingomonadaceae bacterium (assembly GCA_031421275.1). Lineage (GTDB taxonomy): Bacteria > Pseudomonadota > Alphaproteobacteria > Sphingomonadales > Sphingomonadaceae > Polymorphobacter_B. The sequence goes on along the minus strand of JANOOK010000030.1, from coordinate 6,294 downwards.
GAGCAGCGGCACGTCGATGACGACCGCATGCCACAGCTCGGGATGCTGGGTGAACTCGACCCCCATCAGCAGCCCGCCGTTCGAGCCACCCTGGATGCCGAGCCGCCGCGGCGAGGTGATCCGCCGCGCGATCAAATCGCGGCCCACCGCGGCGAAGTCGTCGTAGATGATCTGGCGCTTGGTGGTCAGCCCGGCTTCGTGCCACGCCGGGCCGAACTCGCCGCCGCCACGGATGTTCGCCAGCACATACGCCCCGCCGCGCTCGATCCAGAGCTTGCCGGTCGCGGCGGAATAGTTCGGCGTCTCGCTGGCGAGGAAACCGCCATAGGCGTAGAGCAAAGTCGGCGTCGAGCCGTCGTATTTGATGTCACGGCGGTGAACGACGAAATAGGGGATCTTCGTCCCGTCGGTCGACACCGCCTCGAACTGTTCGACGACATCGCGCGAAGCGTCGAACTTGGCGGGCAAGGTCTTGACCCGCGTCGCGGTCGCCGTCGCGGCATCGGTCAACGCCAGCGCCGGCGGCGTCAGGAAGCCGCTGGTGCTCAGGAAGGCGAGGTTCGAGCGCTCGTCCGCAGCCGCGAAACCGACCGCGAGATTGTCGGGTACCGTGATCGACGCCCGCGTCCAGCCGCCGGCCTTGGCGGGCGTGTACACCCAGGCGCGGCCGCGGACATTGTCGAGCGTCGCGACGAGCAGCTTGTCGCGGGTCGTGGCGAGGCCTTCGAGCGCCTCGCGCGGCCCCGGCGACCAGATCAGCGACGGCTGCGGATGCGCTGGATCGGCCTTGAGCGCGGCGAGACCCAGCTGCGCCAGCGCCCCGGCCTTGAACTGCGCGCCGGCCGCCGGCCACGCCTCGTCGAGCTGCAGGATGACGCGCCCGTCGACCAGCCCGGCGACGGCGACCTTGTCGGGCATGACCAGCCGCTCGGCCCCCTTCGCGGTCAGCACATAGGTCTCGTGCCGGAAGGTATCGAGCGGCCGCTCGATCACCGCAAGGCGATGCCCGGCGCTATCGTGCAGCACGGTCGGACTGACGCCGTAGCCGCCGTCGCCTTTGTTGCCGCGATAGACCTCGACCGCGGCGCCGAGCGGCTGGCCGCGGGTCAGGCGCTTGACGATGTAGGGGTAGCCCGACGGCGTCAGGTCGCCCGGCGTCCATTCGCTGGCGATCAGCAGATGGTCGGCGTCCTCCCATGCGACGCGGTGCTTGCCGCGCGGCAGATGGAACGCCCGGTCGGCGACGAACTTGCCCGTGTCGAGGTCGAACTCGCGGACTTCGGCGGCATCCTCGCCGCCGTTCGACAGCTCGATCAGGCAGCGCTTCTCGTCGGGCTTGAGGCAGTCGGCCCCGTGCCAGACCCAGCTCTTGCCCTCCGCCGTGTTGAGCGCATCGATATCGAGCACCGTCGTCCAGCTCGGCGCGGCGGTGCGGTAATCGGCGAGGCTGGTCTTGCGCCAAATGCCGCGCAAATGGTCGGGGTCCTGCCAGAAGTTATAGATCGCGCCGTGGATGAAGCGCGGCTGCGGGATGCGGTCCTTCGCGCCGGCGATGGTCAGCGCTTCCTGGTACAGTACGGGATAGCGCGGATCGGCCTCGAGGATCTTGGTGCTATAGGCGTTGCGCGCATTGACCCAGTCCATCGCGCGCGGCGACGACACCTCCTCGAGCCACAGGAAGGGATCGGCGGAGGTCTGGGCCAGAAGCGGCAACGCGGCTCCCAGCGCGGCGAGCGCGACGACGGCGGTACGGATCATGGGTTCCCCGAGCAGATGACACCGGCCGCAACTTGTCAGCAACCGTCGCTATCCGCAAGGCCATGCCGGCATCCTTGGTAACTCTCATACCAGTTATGCAAGACGCCTTTCGTGACTCTGTCGCAATATTAAACCTGTTTGTATCCAGCGAGTTAAGCAGTCTTTCGTGACTCAGTGACAAGCGGTGTTCGGGGCCTTATTGTGACTCCGGTCCGCCGGCGGACGCGGCGGCTGCCGCACTAGATCGCCGCCCGCGAATGGCGATCATGCAGCGCTGGCGGTGGCTGCCGGTTATGCTGTAGTTCGAAGCGCAGGTGCCGGGGCTGGTCATAACCTCTCTGATAACCATATCGGCGCAATTTGTCAAGCCATGAACGATCGGAGTCACCCGATGACCGCGCCCGTCGAGACCAGTGCAGCGCGCAGCCGCCGGCGCTGGGTGACGTTCGGCGAGGTCGTCGCGGTGCTGGCGCTGCTGATCTCGGCGGCGAGTTTCTGGGACGCGCATCAGGACCACGTCCGCGCTCGTCAAACGGTGACGCGCCCGGCGCTGGCGGCGGGTAGCGCCACCAGCGCGCCGCTGCTGCTCAGCGGGACGATCAGCGACGACCGGCAGCAACTGACGCTGCATCCGGCGCATGCCGAGCAGGTGATCGAGACGCAGACGCTGCACTTTCCCGCCGCGGTCCGGCCCTCGCCGGTCGAGACCACCGGCAACCCGCGCCTCGAAGCCGGCTGGTTCGAGGACGGGCTGCGCCGCGCGGTCAAGGCGGCGAAGGCCGGCCGCGCGCACCGGCTCGCGGTCGGGGTCGAGACCAGCTTCGTCGTCGACGGCGTCTCGCACACCGACCGGGCGATCTACGACATCGGCTACGAACTGCGCCCGCGCTTCCTGCGCGGGGCGGCGGTCGAACTCGAGGGCGTGTCGCTGGTGCAGGGCCGGGTCGGCGGCGATCTGCAGGCACCGGTCGAGGCGCGGTGGGCGAAGCAGCATTAGCGGAAGATCAAGCTTAACTGAGCCACCGCCGATTTCAGCCTAAACTGGGTTTCGCTCACGCTGAACCAGAGATCGTCACCCCCGCGAAGGCGGGGGCCCATACACGTCGCACGGTTGACGTGTATGGGCCCCGCCCTTCGCGGGGTGACGATTCATCGGTGAAATCGACTCTAATCGACCGCCACGCCCTGCGCCGTCAGCGCCGCGCCGAGTACGCCGCGCACATCGACCCCCGGCGCGTCGAGCCAGCCGGTCATCGCGGCGCGGAGCGGGGCCAGCTCGACGGCGCGGATCATCGCCTTGACCGGGCCGATCGCGGCCGGCGTGATCGACAGGCGGTCGAGCCCTAACGCCAGCAGCGCGACGGCTTCGAGCGGCCGCCCGCCCATCTCGCCGCACACCGTCACGGGGACGTTTGCAGCAGTGCAGGCGCGGACGACGCGGCGCAGGAAACGCAGGATCGCCGGCGACAGCCAGTCGTAGCGGTCGGCGAGCCGCGGGTTGGCGCGGTCGGCGGCGAACAGGAACTGCGTCAGGTCGTTGGTGCCGATCGAAACGAAGTCGACCGCGGGCAGCAGCACGTCGAGGCATTCGGCGAGTGCCGGCACCTCGAGCATCGCGCCGTAGCGGATGTGCGCGGGCAGCGCGTGGCCGTGCCCCGCCATCCAGGCGCGCTGCTCCTCGACCAGCGCCTTCGCGGCGTCGAACTCCCACGGCTCGGAGACCATCGGGAACATGACGTTGAGCGTGCCGCCGGTCGCGGCTTCGAGCAGCGCACGCGCCTGCACCTTCATCAGCCCCTTGCGGCCGAGCGCCAGCCGCAGCGCGCGCCAGCCCATCGCCGGGTTCTCGTCCTCGGTCTGCTCGTCGCGCATGTACGGCACCGACTTGTCGCCGCCGATATCGACGGTGCGGAACACCACCGGGCGGGTCCCGGCGGCATCGAGCACGGCGCGGTACAGCCGGGTCTGGCTCTCCCGCCGCGGCAGCGTGGCGGAGACGAGGAACTGGAATTCGGTACGGAACAGGCCTATCCCGTCGGCATTGGTCTGATCGAGCGCGCCCGCGTCAGTGCGCAGCCCGGCGTTCATCATCAGCGCGATCCGCACCCCGTCGCGGGTCACCGCGGGCAGGTCGCGCAGCGCCGCATAGCCCGCCTGGCGCTTGGCCTTGAGCGCGTTGGCGGCGTCGAACGACTTCAGCATCGCGGCAGTCGGCCGGACGAAGACCGCGCTGTTGACCGCGTCGAGCACCAGCTCGTCGCCGTCGGCGATCGTCGTGCGCAGGTCGCGGACGCGGCCGAGCACCGGCACGCCCATGGCGCGCGCGACGATGGTGACGTGCGCGGTCAGCGAGCCTTCCTCGAGCACGACGCCCTTGAGGAAGCGCGCGTCATATTCGAGCAGCTCGGCCGGCCCCAGATTGCGCGCCAGCAGGATGGTATCGCCGCGCAGGCCCGACTGCGCCGCGGTACCGAGCTGCCCCGAGACGATCCTGAGCAGGCGATTGCTGAGGTCGTCGAGGTCGGTCAGCCGCTCGCGCAGATACGGGTCGGCGATGGCGCGCATGCGGGCGCGGGTGCGTTGCTGGACACGCTCGATCGCGGCTTCGGCGGTCAGCCCCGAGTCGATCGCCTCGTTGATGCGCCGCGACCAGCCCTCGTCATAGGCGAACATCTTGTAGGTTTCGAGGACGTCGTGATGATCGCCGCCGCCGAGGAACTCGACCTGCCCCATCATCTTGTCGATCTGCTCGCGCATCCGGATAAAGGCGCCGTAGACCCGCGCGCGCTCGGCCTCGATGTCGTCAGCAACCGCGTGTTCGACGATCACCCGCGGCTGGTGCAGCACCGCGACACCGCGCGCCAGCCCGTCGACGAGCTTCAACCCCGTCAGCCGCGCCGGGCCGCTCGATGCCGCGCGCGCCGCGGCGACCTGCGCGTCGTCGACCAGTCCGGCGCCGGCGATCAGCTCGGCGAGCACCATGGCGACGGTCTGCAGCACCTCGATCTCGACCTCGGCATAGTCGCGGGGCTCGGTATGCTGGACGCAGAGCACGCCGACCGCGGCCTCGCGGCGCAGGATCGGCACGCCGGCGAAGCTGTGGAACAGGTCCTCGCCGGTCTCGGGCTTGTAGGCGAAATCGGGGTGGGCGCGCGCTTCGGCGAGGTTGAGCGGCTCGCGCGTCGCGGCGATCGAGCCGACCAGACCTTCGCCCAGCGCCAGCCGGGTGACGTGCACCGCCGACTGCTGCAGGCCCTTGGTGGCGTAGAGTTCGAGGACGCCGTCGCGGCGCAGGTAGATCGAGCACACCTCGGAATGCAGCTGCTCGGCGATGACGCCGACGACCTGGTTCAATTTGGCCTGCGCGCCCGTGTTCGACGCCATCACCTCGTGCAGCCGGCGCAGGATGATCCGCGAAGGCGAGATCGAGGCCATCAGGCCGCGCTCATGCGGCGCGCGCCGACAGCGCGGCCTCCGCCTCGGCGACGAGTTCGGCGATTATCGCCGCGACCGGCTGCTCGGCGGTGACCATGCCGACCGACTGCCCGGCCATCACCGACCCGGTCTCGACGTCGCCGTCGACGACCGCGCGGCGCAGTGCTCCGGCCCAATAATGCTCGATTTCGAGCTGGCCGCTGGCGAGGTCGATCGACCCGGCATCGATGCGCAGCGCGACGTCGCGCTGTTTGGCGGCGAACGCTTCGCTGCCGGCGTTCTTGAGCGCGCGCACCGGGATCACCGGCAGTCGCGGGTCGAGCTGGACGCTGGCGACCGCATCGCGCGCCGCCGCGCGGATGAAGGCGCGCTTGAAGTTGGCGTGCGCGACGCTTTCGGTCGCGGCGGCGAAGCGCGTGCCGAGCTGGACGCCGCTGGCGCCCATTTCGAGATAGGCAGCGATCGCCGATCCGCGCCCGATGCCGCCCGCGACGAACACCGGTACGGCGTCGATGACTGGCAGGATCTCCTGCGCCAGCACGCTGGTCGACACCGGGCCGATATGGCCGCCGGCCTCCGAGCCCTCGATGATCAGCGCGTCGATGCCGGCGCGGACCAGCTTCTTGGCAATGGCTGGCACCGGCGCGAAGCACATCAGCTTCGCGCCGCTCGCCTTGATGGCCTCGATCGCGCCGCCCGGCGGCAGGCCGCCCGCGAGCACGATATGGCTAACGCGGTGATTGGCGCAGACCGCGATCAACTCGTGCATCAGCGGATGCAGCGTGATCAGGTTGACCCCGAACGGCCGGGTGGTGAGCGCACTGGTCGCGGCGATCTCGGCATCGAGCATGGCCGGGGTCATCGACCCGCAGGCGATGACGCCGAAGCCGCCGGCATTGCTGATCGCGCTGACGAGGTGCCGCTCGCTGACCCACGTCATCGCGCCCGCCATGATCGCGGTGCGCGTGCCGAGGAACGCGGTGCCGCGCGACCAGAGGTGGTCGAGGCGGCCGACCTTGTTGCTCCTCTCCCCTTCAGGGGAGGGGCCGGGGGTGGGGCCGGAGAGCGAGTGGCCGAAACCTCCCGATCCGAGTGCGTCCC